>JAZRYU010000172.1:0-15902 GCA_045600885.1 Prevotella sp. | reverse complement strand
CAGTACCGACGAGGTTTATGGAGCACTCGAGATGACACATCCGGAAGGTGTACCTGCGCCATTCTCTACCAAAGCATCCTCTGAGGCTCAGCATGAGGCTTACGGCGAGGAATTCTTTGTAGAAACGACCAAGTACAATCCGCACTCACCATATTCTGCATCAAAGGCAAGTTCAGATCATTTCGTTCGCGCCTTCCACGACACTTACGGTATGCCGACCATCGTAACCAACTGCTCGAACAACTATGGTCCATATCAGTTCCCAGAGAAGTTGATTCCGCTCTTCATCAACAACATCCGCCATCGCAAACCGCTCCCTGTCTATGGCAAGGGCGAGAATGTGCGCGACTGGCTCTATGTAGTGGATCATGCTCGCGCTATCGATACCATCTTCCACAACGGCAAGGTAGCCGAAACCTACAATATCGGTGGTTTCAACGAATGGAAGAATATCGACATCATCAAAGTGGTCATCCAGACAGTTGATAGGCTTCTCGGCAGAGTGAAACTTGAAACCTCTGAAACTGGTGAAACTACTGAAACCTATCCAGATATGGATCTCATCACCTACGTAACAGACCGTCTCGGACACGATGCCCGTTACGCCATCGACTCCCGCAAGCTTCAGGCTGAACTCGGTTGGGAGCCATCTCTCCAGTTTGAGGAGGGCATCGAGAAAACCGTCCAATGGTATCTCGACAATGAAGCTTGGTTGGACAACATCACCAATGGTGACTATTTGGAGTATTATAATAAGATGTATAACAATTAATAAAACGTTTCCCTCTAACGTCATCCCCATTTAAAGGAGACAGAGGTGGCTATATGAATATCCTTATAACAGGCGCAAACTGTCAATTAGACAACGAGAGGCGAATAATCTCAAAGGAATCTACAGATAAATACATCTTCACAGATGTCAATTAGATAGAAGGTCTTGAAAGTTTTCCAAAGCCATGTCAAAGGACTACCTACCTTGATATCACCTACCTCGATGTCATCCGCACCTTGGTCAAAGTGCACAACGAAAACGCTATCGTCAACTGTGCAACTTGAACTAATGTTGATGGTGCAGAAGTTCGTAAGAAGTATGTTAGTGTAGAGAAACACAACGCAAAAAGCTCTCGAGAATCTCGCCATCGCAATGAAAGAAGTCTATGACAGGCTCGTTCAAATCTCAACCGATTATGTCTTCGACAAGGAACCCTACAATACCCCTTGCAAGGAAGACTAGAAGGATACATTAAATAGCCCATGTACACATGCGCATTGAGCAAGATTGCTAAAAGGGTTGAAAAAGGAATTGCCACTGCTACCTATGGTCGCAGAGGCTCTATAACGTAATAACGATATATGGCATTTGATATAGATAAAGCGAAACATGCTCTTGCCATTCTTGAAAAAGAGAAACAAGAGCAACAAGACAGATTAGCGCTTGCAGCAAAAGTTAAAGAAGAGCTAGCTAAAGACAAATAAAATGGATATAAAAACTATATTGACAAATAAACAATCTGTATTCACCAGGATCGCAAATGGTACTTTCTGGTCATTGACCAGTGTTGCACTGGGGAAGGCACTCGTACTTGTCGCAAGCGTTCTCTGTGCTAGAATACTTGGTGAAGCCGGATTTGGAGAGTTTGGCATGATACGTTCTACTATTGGAATGTTTATCGTGCTTGGATCTGCAGGTTTAGGAACAACAGCAAGCAAATACATCGCAGAATATAGAGCAGTATCCAATTTCAAAGGTATAACTAAGATTTATTATCTTACCAATGGTTTCGCCTTAGCTCTATCTTTCATATTTTCTTTCCTGCTTTTTGCATTTTCGGATATTATTGCAGAATCAAATTTTCATGATGCATCATTATCCACAGACATACAGATAGGAACACTTCTTCTTCTGTTCTCGATTATAAATGCCGCTCAGAATGGTGTCCTATCTGGTTTTGAGAAATTTAAAACTATTGCCTTGAATACACTCTACTCAAGTATTCTTGAGTGCGTTGGTATAATTGGGGGAGCCTATCTATATGGCGTTAAAGGAGCTATTCTTGGCTATGGACTAAGCTTTATCTTCTGGGCTATAATAAATTACTTTAGTATCAGAAGAACATTTGCAGAGAACAGTCTTAGCAGAAGATATATTCCACTTACTAGATCTGACTACGAGATTTTATGGAAGTTTAGCATACCTTCTGCATTGAATTCAATAATGGTAGCTCCTTGCTTCTGGATAATAAAGACTTTGTTAGTCCAAACAGATGGATTTGCATCATTGGGTATCTATGAGGCTGCTGATCAGTGGAAAATTATTATACTTTTCATTCCAAATGCCATAGCTAATATTTTGATGCCTATTTTCTCAAACGTAAATAGTAGTGACGATAAGGGGTCATATAAGAAAGTCTTGAATGTAAGTATATTCCTTAATGGTGCAATAGCCTTACTCCTAGTCGGGATGGTGTTCTTGTTTAAGGATTTGCTTATGTCGTTCTATGGAAAGGGTTTCAACAATTCAGACGTGTTATTTGTACTTTGTGCGTCAACTATCTTTTCTTCGATGGCGCAGGTTATCACACTGTCTTTGATTAGCAGGGCTAAGGCTTGGACAAGTTTTGTTTTTAACTTTATTTGGGCTATAATGATGATTCTCATCTCTTACTTTATGCTACAAAATGGCTATGGCGTGATCTCTCTGGCGTATGCCAATTTATATGCTTATATCCTACATTTTATATTTCAGTTTGCTTATATTAAGATATGCTTCAAGTAATAGTATTTGTTTTGATTTTTGTTGGACTAATAAGTGTCATTGATAAAACATCCGGGTCTGTTAAGATTTCCAATCAGAGAGTTGCTTTAACATCCTTTGTGATTCTTTTCATACTTGCTGGTTTTCGTGATTTTAGTATTCACAATGATACTCTACCGTATGTTCAGCATTTTTTACAATTTGTACCCTCTGGTTCGTTCTGGAATATTGATAGAACTGACAGATTTGAACCAGGATATCAGATGTATGAAAATTTCATACATCTATATATATCCGACAATCCTGTTGTTTTCAATATTGTAAATGCCCTAGTTGTACTTGTTGCTTTTTATGCATTTTCACATAAATACTGTGAAAAATGTTCAATTCTCATTATCCTCTATTTCTTATCTAATCAATATCTTGCACAGATTGGTGTACTTAGACAATCATTGGCCGTGGTATTCTTTTATGGTATGTATATTTCATTAGATAAAAAGAAGTATCTTCTGTCAGTTTTATTTATGTATCTGGCTTATACTATGCATCATTCCTCTATGTTACTTGCCTTGGTATACGCATGCTTCTTATTTAAGCCTAACCAAAGAAACATCAGAATAATGATAGTGGTAAGTATAGTTGCCTTCTTTGCTTATTCATCACTTATTTCAAGATTTGTAGAGGATTCAAAATACCTTGCAGAGAGCGAAGCAAAAGGTTTTTTCAACCTCACAGGGCTTACCTCTTTTGTTAGTGCTTGTGTGTATTTGTTCACTATTGTAAAACTTCGTAGTAAGGTGGAATGGCAGGAGAAAGATGATCCAATGTTTATGATATCTGTTCTTTATTTTATTGTTACTTTACTATCAATTAGAATATGGATATTTATTCGCTTCAGCATGTTCTTTATGCCACTAATCATAATCTATCTTTCTAATCTGTTAAATAGATGTCAAGAGAAGAAGTTTCTCAGGTACATGATAATATATGTAGCAGCAGTATTCTTCTTACTTCTTTATGTTAGGCCGGAATGGTATAGCATATACCCTTACAAATTTATCGACTTTTATAATTTGAATCCAGCCAACATTTAATTATGATATCAGTAATAATACCAACATATAAGAATCTGGAGTTATGCAAGCAAGCTGTGGATTCTGTCACTAAGCAGAAAGATTGCGATTATGAAGTCATCATAACAGATGATACTCCAGAAAATGAAATTGAGGAATGGGCAATATCGCTCTGTTCTGATAAAATAAGGTATTATCATAACGTTCCATCTAAAGGAGCTATTGATAATTGGAATTATGGACTATCTTTGGCTATGGGTGAAAACATCATTCTACTTCATCATGATGAGTCGTTTGCTAATGATGACTTTCTAAAACAGGTAGAGCTGAAACTTTCTATGTCGGACGTTGTTGTGCATGGAAGATTTGTTATGTCTGGAGACAATGTTAAGAAAGATCGTGTGCCTCTTTGGTTTAAGAAAATTGGCTTTGCGTGGAAGTATCCACTTTTTACGCTGAACTTTATAGGCCCTTGTGCGTGTGTCGCATTCCGCAAAAGTGTTGCAGTTGATTTTGATACAAGATTACATTGGAAAGTTGACACTGAATGGTATTATCGCTTGTTTGAAAATTCAAAATCGGTGAGGTACTTTGATACCACTGAGATTATCTCTCATCACGGACATCAAGGACAGATTACAAACAACATCAACATAGCCGAAGTGGCAGCAACAGATATTAAAATCATAAAAGATAAGTACAATAGTCTTGCTGTTAACTTTTTCTTATGGATTGGAAAGCTATTGTACAAACTCAAGTAGCCTATGACAAAGCAACGTTTGATGTGGGCAGACTCTTTAAAAGGTTGGCTCATACTATTAGTCATCCTTGGGCATGCTATTCAAAGCACCCTTGGAAAAGATTGCGACAACAGTCATCTTTGGAATCTTATCTATTCCTTCCATATGCCCGCATTCATGTCAATGAGCGGTTGGTTAGCGTTTAGATATGCAACGCCTTCTAAATCAGTAAATTATAATTGGGGGGGGAGGCATTTAAATGGTTGTATACGAAGGAGTTATCAGCTCCTCATCCCTTATTTCGTATGGACTATCGTTGCATTCTTCTGTAAAGGTGAATATACATTGAGTTCAATAAGAGAGATGCTTCTCTACCCAGATCGCTCATTTTGGTTCCTTTGGGTACTTTTCTGGATTTGTGTCATCTTCTGTTTTGCTCAATTGGTAGCGTCTAAGTTGAAGGTGAATGAAATGTTGTTGATACTTGGTACTTGTTTGCTGCTCTTTGGCGTCATGGTGGGGATGGAGATACGAGTATTAGGATTCCAGTTCCTTGCATACTATTTCCTGTTCTACACCCTTGGCTACTGTCTTCACAAGTATGAAGATTCTACACTCCTTAAAGGAATGTATAAACCATACTATATGATTGCTTTAGCTGTTCTGTGGGCATTCCTTGCTTGGGGATGGACAATGCATGGATTACCGTCGTGGATGCCTGCTATCCCTCATGTACCATCTGCTTTACTCCAATATGCTTATCGTGGCTTTACGGCTCTGGTGGCTATAGTGGTGTTGATAGGAGTTGCTCCAAAACTACTGAATGGTACCGACAAACTGAATCAAATGATTTGCACCCTCGGAGTTGTATCACTTGGCTTGTATGTAGTACATCTTTCATTGATGGGTTACATTGTGAATGGCATCCAAACCATAATGCCGACCATTAACACTTGGGTTTGTGTTGTTGTCGCTTTTGTCGCAGCATTAACACTATCTTATCTTGTAGTGTGGATGTTAGGCAAGAATAAACATACAGCAAGGATATTCTTAGGTAAATTATAAAATAACAATAATATGAAAATCGTAAACATACTTGGCGGTTTGGGAAACCAGATGTTTGTCTATGCCATGTATCTTGCTTTGAAAGAAGCGCATCCTGAAGAGGACGTACTTCTTTGTAGGCGAAGTTACAAGGGCTATCCGCTGCATAATGGCTATGAGCTTGACCGCATCTTCGGTATCGAGGCACCAGAAGCGAGTTTAGGACAATTAGCTAAAGTTGCCTACCCTTACTTCAACTATAAGACTTGGCAGTTGATGCGACACTTCTTCCCCCAGCGAAAGAGTATGGCATCTGGTACCACCCAGATACCTTTTGACTATAAGGAGGTGACTCGTAAGGATGATGCCTTCTATGATGGCTACTGGCAGAACGAGAAGAACTTCTTGCCAATTAGAGATAAGATTATTAAGACATTTACGTTCTCTGATTTCGCTGATGATAAGAATATTGCCCTTGCTAAGAAACTCAGTAGCGTTCGTGCTGCCTCATGTCATGTAAGAAGAGGAGATTATCTGACTGATTCTGTATATGGCGTCTGCAACAGTAAATACTATGCGAGAGCGGTCACAGAATTGAATCAAACAGCAAATCCTGACCTGTATTGTGTGTTCAGTGATGACATTGAATGGTGCAAGGAAAATCTGGTGAATCTGATAGGCAGAGATAAGGAAGTCATCTTTGTTGATTGGAATAAAGGCAAGGAGAGCTACAGAGATATTCAATTGATGTCTCTCTGCCATTATAACATCATAGCAAATAGCAGTTTCTCTTGGTGGGGAGCATGGCTCAACAATCATGAGGACAAGGTGGTGCTTGCTCCTGAAATATGGATGAACAAGCCACTGGTGAACGATCCTATTTGCGATAGTTGGAAACGAATAAACGTAAAGTAAAGCATGAAATACGGAATCATAACGCACTATGACGTGCATAACCATGGGGCTTTTCTTCAGTTGAATGGTTTGAAGAAAGTGCTGAAGCAAGATTTTAATATTGATGCTCAGGCACTCCAGTTTGTGAAGAACTACGACTTTGCCGATAAGTCTGTAAAAGATAAACATGTGATAGGTCTTGGATCTATAGGCTTCTTCTTGAACTATATCAAGGAGAGAGGCCTCGGAATCTTCATCTTCAACATCATAAAGAGTCGCCTCTTTGCTCGCTTCAACAAGCAGGAAGGGCTTGTCGGTCCTTCTACAAAGGAGAGCGGAGAACTGGATGGTGTGATAGTTGGTAGCGATGAGGTGTTTGCACTTCACACAGGTCATACACCAGAGTTCTTTGGTTACGACCTACCATCCAAGAAGGTGTTTGCATACGCTGGCTGTTTTGGCCCTACCACCATTGATGAGGTGAAGCGTTTGAAGTGTGAGAAGTTTGTAGGCGATGGTTTGAAATCAATGGCCGGACTTGCTATGCGCGACCAGAACTCAATAACAGTAGCCAAGGAATTTACCGGTCGTGATGCAGAATTGGTATGCGATCCTGTTATACTTTATGGCTATGAGGAGGAATTGGCAAAGCATACGAATCCGAATCTGCCAAAGTATCTGCTCGTTTATGCTTACGAGAGCCGACTGAACGATCCAAAGGAATATCAGCCTATCCTCGACTATGCTCACAAGAACGGAATGATTGTCGTTTGCCCTGGATTCTATCACGGATGGGCAGATAAGAATATCAATACTGATCCTGTTGAATTATTGAGATACTTCAAGTATGCAGAATGTGTTGTGACCGACACCTTCCATGGTTGTGTGATGTCCATTATATCGGGTAGAGAAATGGCTGTAAAGGCTCGCAAGGGAACAGCCAATACAGACAACGCTAACAAACTGCTGAACTTGATGGAAGAATACTGCATTGCCGACCGAAGAATTGATGACGATTGGAATCTGGACGGCATCTTCAGCAAGAAGGTAGATTGGAATGCAACCACCCAACAGATCAAGGAACGTAGAGCAGCCTCTATGGATTATCTTAAACGAATGATTGCACTATAATGAACATATTAGACAAATCTGCAAAACGCGAATGTACTAGCTGCCAGCTATGTGCAACGATGTGTGCTCGTGAAGCTATCAAGATAGAACTGAACGAAGATGGTTTCTATCGTCCTGTAGTGGATGCCGACAAGTGTACTGATTGCGGTCTTTGCATAAAAGTATGCTACAAGTTTGATGAGGACGTACAGATTACAACCGATAAGCAACTTTCGGAAACAGACTTCTATTCGGCATGGTCGAACGATGATGCCATTGTGAAGGATACCACTTCAGGAGGAATAGGCGACCTGTTGGCTCACGAACTTTTGAAGGAAGGCTACAAGGTCGTAGGTTGTGTGTATAACGATGAGAAGGCTCGTGCCGAACATCGTATAGCTACCAAAGAAGAAGAACTGATACCTTTCCGTGGAAGCAAGTATATACAGAGCTACAATTTTGATGCACTTAAAGAGGTGGTGAAGAATTGCCGACAAGAGAAGTATGCTGTCTTCGGAACTCCATGCCAGATTTATGCTTTGAGCAAGATAGCAGACATGAAGAAGGTACGCGATCAGTTTGTGTTTGTTGATTTCTACTGCCATGGTTGCCCATCGCTTCACGTGTGGACGAAGTATCAGAACTATATCAAGAAATCAAAGAACCTTGATCATTTTGATCGTGTAGATTTCCGCAGTAAGGCAGCTGGTTGGGGTGCCTTCTATGTAGTAGTAGTAGTGGATGGCAACCCTGTATTCAAGAGCAAAAAGAACCTGAGTGGATTCTATGAATTATTCTTCTGCGATCAGGTACTGAACGATGGTTGCAATGAATGCCAATTGAGAGGCACGCTTGAATATACCGATATCCGAATGGGTGACTTCTGGGGTAAGAAATTCCTTGATAACACTCGTGGCGTCTCAGGTATCAGTGTGGTTACGGAAAAAGGACGTGAGGTGTTTGAGGCCGTAATGAAGCAGGATATGACAGCCCAAGTGTGTGACTACAAGGAGTTTCTGCCTTATCAGAGTTATGGAAAGTTCCATCACCCAAGACCAGCAGCTCGTAAAGCAATTCTTGAAAGCCTTCACGATCCAAAGCAAGATGTGTGGGATGCAGTTCGTGCCCTTCACACTAATCAACCTTTAAAGGTGAAACTGGTAAGATACACCAAGAACATGCTAGCAATCTTTCCGCTCAAGGTAACGAACTTGATTAAAAAATATGTTTAGTTAATGGATTGCCTATTCTTTGAACTAATTCGTATAGCCCTCGGCACTATATCAAACTTTTCTCGTGTCCCAACAAGGCGGGAGTGGGAAGAGTTGTTTGATATGGCTAAGAAGCAGTCTCTAGTGGGAATCTGTTTTGTCGGCGTTCAGAAGCTCTACAACGCTAACGTTAACCCTAACGCTAACCATTCGAACAGCACAAACCTTTCCAAACTCCTATATTTGACTTGGATGGGGTTGGCCGCGAAGGTCCAGCAACGGAATGATACTGTGAACCAGCAGTGTGTCGATGTCATCCAGCAATTTAGAGATCGTGGATTGGAGTCTTGTATCCTCAAAGGGCAAGGTGTGGCATGCTATTACAATGCAGATCTCAAGCGTCTGCGTCAGAGTGGAGATATTGATATCTGGGTAAATGGTACGTGGCGGCAGGTGATGGACTATGTGAATTCTATTTCTCCTAATCGAGAATTTGATATGAAGCACACTCATCTGGAGGCATTCGAGGACACGATAGTTGAGGTTCACTGGTGGCCTTCTATGTCGATTAACCCAATGTATCAAGCTCCTTTGCATAAATACTATCTGGAGCAAGCCCCAATACAATGTGCCCATCAGTTGTTGCTTCCCAATGGCGTTGACAGGATCTATGCGCCTGATGCTGTTTTTGAAACTGTGCATATCATGTATCATGCATTCAGCCATTTCCTTTATGAAGGGGTTGGATTAAGACAGATGATGGATCTTTACTTTGTCCTTACTAATGGATTGAAGGATGATAAGGAGAGGGCTGAGGTGATGTCCGTTGCTCAACGGATAGGTCTTGACCGATTTGTGCCAGCCGCGATGTGGGTTATGGAATCTGTTTTTGGAATGGATGCCCAATACTCTCTTTGCAATGCGGATCAAGATTTGGGCCAAACGCTTCTGACTGAAATCGTTGATGGTGGAAACTTCGGCCATCATAGCAGTGAGAACAGAGTCACCAATGAGAGTTTCTTTGCAAGGATGAGACGCAGATTCCGCAGGCGTATTCGATTAGTGAAATACAATCCGATAGGAATGCTATGTAGCCCTTTTACCAAAATAAGAATCCTTTTGTGGAAGCAGAAGGTAATCAAATTGTATAACCTCTAAACATGTTAGGTATGGAAAAGTTTTCTGTACTGATGTCTGTATATTATAAGGAGAAGCCGGAATACTTTGATCTTTCGCTTGAGAGTAATTTATCCAATCAGACACTTCGACCAGATGAGTTCGTCCTCGTTTGCGATGGCGATCTGACACCAGAACTTGAGGATGTGATAAATAAATACAAGCGATTGTATCCTGAGGTACTGAAGGTATATCGTAAGGAGAATGGAGGATTAGGTAAGGCTCTGAACTTCGGTTTGCCAAAGTGCTCGTATCCGCTGATTGCTCGTTCTGATAGTGATGATGTATGTGCACCTGATCGATTCGAGAAGCAGGTGCGTTTTATGATGGAGCATCCAGAGGTCGGCATTATCAGTTCTTTTATTGACGAGTTTGCAGAGGATTGGTCAATGCCTTCTCACTTGAAGACTCTTCCTTTATCACACGAAGAGTTGTATCAAATGGCAAAATTCCGTAATCCTCTCAATCACATGGCCGTTATGATGCGTAGGGATGATATCTTGCGTATCGGATCTTATCGACATATACCTTATGTTGAGGATTATGAACTCTGGGTGCGTGCCATGATCAATGGAATCAAAATCGGAAATATTGGGGAGGTTTTGGTTCATGCTCGTACTGGAAATGGTATGGTTCAACGTAGAGGTACCAAAAAGTATATCAAGAGTTGGCACCTGATGAATAAGGATATGATCAAGGGAGGGATGATCGGTTATGGTACATACCTCAGAAATATGATTGCCATTACAGGCTTTGTGTTTATGCCTGTCGGGTTTAAGGAGTTTGTGTATAAGAAGGTGCTCAGGAAGTGAGAAAATCTTTTGGGTTTGTTATTTCGTTGCTTATAGTGGTGCTATTGGCTTGCAACCACTATTTTAGGTTCTTTTCTATGATTCCTACGGCATGGGGCGATGGAGAAGGAGCTGAGTTTCGAGTGATGACCTATAATGTTCATTCTTCAGATCGAAACTTCGGTTCTATTTGCGATGATTTGGCAACTGGGATTATCTCGATTGATGCTGATGCTATTTTATTGAACGAGTTCCCGATTAATATTTATCAGACAATAGACAGCCTACTTCGATTATCATATCCATTTTCGACTTTCAACATTAAGGATTGTGGTCATGGTATGGTTTTGTATAGTAAGTATGCTATTGCAGATTGGCATAAGGTCGATGTTGGAACGATGGGGGGATATGTCTATTCTGGGATTGTCGAAAAAGATGATTCCAAAATACGAGTCATGGGTTGTCATCTTTGTAGCAATAACTATCTTACTCCTCATGATCGAATGGAAGTGGATGAACTAAGGACGAAAGAGGATTATCAGACTTACTTGAATCTATATAAGATCGGACTGAAACACCGTACCGTCGCTGTAGACTCTATGTTCTCTTATTTGTCCAAAGATAGCATTAAAACAATCATCTTGGGAGATTTTAATGATTTCCCTTGGAGTGAACCGTTAAGAATTCTTGAACAAGCAGGATTTGAAGATGCTTGGTGGAATGGAGGTTTCGGATATGGCAGTACATTCTCCCAAGGTTGGGTTTCTTTGAGACTGGACCATATTTATTATGACAAAGGTTTTAGATTAAAGGATGTGAAGATCTTCGATAATAATGGCTTGAGTGATCACAAGGCGATTGAGGCAAGATTGGAGATTAAGGATTAGTGCTTTGAAGGTCAAAGGTCAAAAGTCGAAAGTCAAAGGTTTAATGTTTAAGAGGTTAGGGGAGAGGTGCTTCAAGATGGAAGGGTTAAAGAATACTTTACTGGTCATAAGGATGCAATCGCTATTAACGAGTATCTGAATGCCCTTCCTGAGGATAGCGTTGATTTTCAGGGTGTCTATCAGTTGAGGAAGATGGGAGAGAGGTTTGTGGATGGTTCGCTCACGCTACGGGAGGTGGAGGAGAATCGGGAACTTTTGCAATCTGCACAGGCCGGAACGATGGCGTTCATTCAAGAGATAGGTGGATGGCCGTTCTATAAGGCTTTGTGTGTCATCTCGCAAGAGGGGGCGTTCCTCACTCCGTTGGAACAACGGATTCGTGAGGAGATTGTACATCCATCGTTCTGCAAACCTATGCCGAAAGGTACATTACAGCTAGTGTGGTACAAGCTACAGCGAATATGGAAGACCAGATGGAAGCATCCGCTAGTGTTCAATGAATGGTGGTTGCCAGCACTCATAACAACGGTGTGGTGCTGGGTGAGACGGGAAAAACTTGTTAAAGCCTAAGATAGCGAATATGAATATTGACGAACTCAAGCGTCTTCTGTCTCAACGGGAAAACTGCGAGATAGAGTATAAAACGGCTAAGGGCGGTTTTCCTAATAAGGCTTTTTGGCCGACTTACTCCTCGTTCGGTAATACGAATGGGGGTGTTGTTGTGCTTGGTGTGAAAGAGGTTGACAGGATGCCTGTGGTGGACAATCTCACTGAAGATGAGGTTGAGACGCTGAAGCGCGACTATTGGTCAACTCTTAACGATGGGCAGAAGGTGAATGCCATTCTGACGTTCGAGGAAGATGTACTGTCATACGAGCAGGAAGGACAGAATTGAGGTGTCGGGCAGTATGCTTGTGAGTGTGAAGCAGTTCTATATCGGTCAACAGAGCATTTGCCGAAATACTTGTCTGCAGAAGATGTTTGTGGCTCTGGGCATTGGCGAGAAGGCTGGAAGTGGTGCGGATACGATCGTGAAGGGTTGGAGCGATAATGAATGGGAGAAGCCTCTGATTGAGGAGCAATATGATCCGGACAGAGTGAGGATGGTGCTGAAATTCACCAAGCAGTCACTAAGATATCACCAAGCAGTCACTAAGTCTGATGAGACAGATTCACTAAGCTGGAACCAAGCTGCCGCTAAGTTGTCACTAAGTTGGAAGCAGGTGGCAACGATCATGAGGATGATGCAGGAGGAGACGCTTGCAAAGGAACTTCGTAAGGCTATGGGCATGAAGGACTCGACCCACTTCAAGAAGACGATTCTGGATCCGATGTTGGGTGAGGGAATCATTGCAATGACTTCGCCCGATAAGCCAACGAGTCCTAATCAGATGTATTTCCTGACGGAGAAAGGTAGGAAGATTCTGGAGTTTGAACGGAAACGACTGGTACAGCCAGTAGGCATTTCGGAGGAGAAGGTAAATAGACTGATAAAGGAGATGAATGAGGCTTTACCAAATTATCCGATTGGTTTGCCGTAGATGGGTGGAGAGTATGTGGGGGCTTTGCCGCTGAAGGATGTGCGTTGCTTTCAAGCTGCATACAAGCTGCAGAAGAAGATGTTTGCGGAAGGAGAAGACTGGATATACATGACTCCGGAACTATATCTGAATGAGATTCAAGGAAACATCTGGCAACACTACAATGTGCAGTTCTTGATGCACAAGGCTGAGGCTTGCTATTCGATTCGTTTCTCAGAAATAAAGGAGGCATTCCGTAGGTTGGAACTGAATGGCGATTGGGCT
Source organism: Prevotella sp. (assembly GCA_045600885.1). Taxonomy (GTDB): domain Bacteria; phylum Bacteroidota; class Bacteroidia; order Bacteroidales; family Bacteroidaceae; genus Prevotella. The sequence continues at coordinate 2,416 of JAZRYU010000172.1, read as the reverse complement.
GTGATAACAAGTTTCAACTTGGGTACGTATGATGATGTGTATGGTGGTAATGTGAAATTTGTTGAGACAGACTATGGGTACAGATATGGCGACATGGACATCTATAGGGTGCCATCGCATGACGCACATCTGATAGTGATGCGTAAGGAACATCTGCCTCGTGTGGAAGCAACGTTGTTTGAAGGTGATAATCCAGAATATGCGCTTGTCAACGAGAAAAACCTGCTGTATTCTAACCTCTTCAACATGAAAGACGAAGGGGATGGATATGGTCTTGCTATGATGCGGGATTTGATATTCTATTATCCTACAGAAAATGATTTCCGCTATGTGAAGCTTGTCGTGGACAGGATGGAGAAGGTGGATAGTGAGTTAGGAAAGATAGAACCGATAAAAGCTTAGATTGTAGAATACGAAATTATTTGAATTATGAATACATACTTAACTTACGGGATTATTTTCATGATCCTGATTGCCTTGGAGTTGGCATATTTCAAGATTGCAGACAAGTTTAATATCATCGATAAGCCTAACGAGAGGTCGAGTCATTCAACGATTGTGCTGAGGGGTGGTGGAATCATCTTCCTCATCGGTGCATGGGTGTGGGCGATTGCTACGGCTTTGGTTTTTTTTAACCCTTTATCTAGTGAAACACTTAAACCCTTAACCTTTTACCCATGGTTCTTACTTGGATTGACTCTGGTGGCTGGTATGTCTTTCGTCGATGATATCCGTTCGCTACCCGATAGTGTGCGCCTGATCGCTCAAATTGTCGGCATGGCGTTGATGTTCTATCAGATGGGACTGTTTGGGGCCTTCCAGGAGTATGGTACGCTGGTGACTATAGGAGTCGTGCTGGCCGCATTCTTTATCTCTGTCGGTGCAACCAATGTCATCAACTTCATGGATGGCATCAATGGCATCACAGCGGTATATAGTCTCGCGGTTTTGATACCGCTCGCAGTTCTGAATGGTTATGAAGGTGTGCATGGTGACCTTTCGAACTCCTCAAACCTTTCGAACTCCTCAAACTTTGTTGAGCCTAGCTTTATAACCGTGATTATCCTGTCGGTTTTGGTTTTCTGTATCTTCAACTTCCGTCCGAAAGGTAAGGCAAAGTGTTTTGCTGGCGATGTTGGCTCTATTGGTATGGCTTTCATCTTGCTGTTCTTGATCGGTACGGTCGTGGTCCGTACGATGGATCTTACTTATATGATCTTCATTGTGGTATATGGTGTGGATGGTTGTCTGACCATCATTCATCGTATTATGTTGCATGAGAACCTGGGGGAAGCTCATCGTAAGCATGCTTTCCAATTGATGTGTAACGAACTGAAGATGGGGCATGTGACAGTCAGTCTGCTGTATGCTATCCTGCAGTTGGCGATCTCTCTCGGTTTCATCCTCATTTGTCCTGATACGGTTGCTGCCCATTGGATTTATCTCGTCATCACCTCGATTGTCCTTTTTGCGGCCTATATCCTCTTTATGCGAAAATACTATCATCTGCATGAGGAGTATCTGGCAAGCTTAAGGGGAAAGTAGGTTTATTTTATTGGCTATGCCAAGAAATCTTAGCCCATGTGGGGAAATCCTTTGATAGATTAGAAATCTTTGTTTCGGAAATATATGGATCTAATACAAGAACATGATGAGAAGATGCGTGTGTTTCACGATATTGTGGGATGTGCATTTGACGTTTATAATGAATTCAAGCCAGGGCTGACGGAACATCCTTATCAGTATGGTCTTAAGCATCTGTTAGGAAAAATGGGATATAATGTCGTTCAAGAGCATCCGTTACCAATTTATCTTTTTGGCGAGAAATTGGAAGAGAATTATCGTATGGACTTAGTGCTGGTACGGCCTGATAAGGGTGACATCATCATTGAGTGTAAAGCCAAGAAATGCATTATAGAGGAGCATCGTGATCAACTGAGAAATTACATGCTTTTGACGCATTGTCCATATGGTATGCTGATTAATTTTTCGAAGAGTGATCAGGTCTATTCTGAGTGTTTTGAATATGACGAGGATACTCATTCTGTCAGCAAATTGAATACTCGTTACATGGGTTATCAAGTGAAAGATACTCCTCGTCCATGGAAGAATAATTCCTCAAAATAAGGATTTTCCGACAGGCGTCGTAAAGATTTCTCACGTAGTGACCCAAGAGTTAATATAATTGGCAATGCCAAGAAATCTTATCCCATATGGAGAAATCCTTTGAAAGAATGGAGATGTTTGTTTAGAAATTATTTCCTTGGCTCGGATTTCCAAAAACAAAAGAGGATTTCCGACAGGCGTCGTAAAGATTTCTCACGCAGAGACTAAAGAACTTTTTAATTTGGCAATGCCAAGAAATCTTATCCCATATGGAGAAATCCTTTGAAAGAATGGAAATGTTTGTTTAGAA
>JAZRYU010000171.1:0-9113 GCA_045600885.1 Prevotella sp. | reverse complement strand
CTGCTTGTCGCCGTGAACAGGGATACAAGTTGGGTGAATCTGTACGTAACATGGATTTGCGAAGTAAGCACCCTTACGGTAGCAAGACATTGCAGCTGTCACATTACAGCCCATAGCGTTTGTAGAAAGGAAGTATGTGTTACCGTAACCACCAGTAGCGATTACTACTGCATTAGCAGAGAAGCGCTCTAGCTTGCCTGTTACGAGGTTCTTAGCGATGATACCGCGAGCACGACCGTCGATGATAACTACATCAAGCATTTCGTAACGAGTATAAAGCTTAACCTTGCCAGCGTTTACCTGACAAGAGAGAGCTGAATAAGCACCGAGGAGGAGCTGCTGACCTGTCTGACCCTTAGCATAGAAAGTACGAGATACCTGAGCACCACCGAAAGAACGGTTAGCGAGTGTACCACCGTATTCACGAGCGAAAGGAACACGCTGAGCAACACACTGGTCGATGATGTCGTTTGATACTTCAGCAAGACGGTAAACATTAGCCTCGCGAGCACGATAGTCACCACCCTTTACTGTATCGTAGAAGAGGCGATAAACTGAGTCGCCGTCGTTCTGATAGTTCTTAGCTGCATTGATACCACCCTGTGCAGCGATAGAGTGTGCACGACGTGGAGAGTCCTGGATGCAGAAGTTAAGCACATTGAAGCCCATCTCACCGAGAGAAGCAGCAGCACTTGCACCAGCAAGACCTGTACCTACCACGATGACATCAAGCTTCAGCTTATTCTTTGGGTTCACCAGACGCTGGTGAGCCTTATAGTTGGTCCATTTTTCTGCTACTGGACCTTCTGGTATTCTTGAATTAATCTGTGTCATTTTAATTTACGATTTACGGATTTACAAATTACGATTTTTTATCCGCAGATGCCTGTTGCGAAACCAATTACTACTGCTGCGAAGCCGAGCATGAGGACTGTTGTGTAAACAACGCCGATGATCTTCCAACGGTTGAACCAAGTCTTACCGTTCCAGCCGAGAGTGTGCATTGAGCTCCAGAAACCGTGTGAAAGGTGGAACCAGATAGATGCAAGCCATACGAGGTAGATTACCACGTGGATAGGATCCTTGAAAGTCTCCTGAATCCAGTAAGCACCGTCAGTAGCCTTAGAAAGGTCTCCAATACCTGCAAGTTCTGCGAGCATCATCTTTGACCAGAAGTCATAGAGGTGAAGAGCAAGACCAAGGAAGATGATGATACCAAGAACGAGCATGTTCTTGGAAGCCCATTCAACCTTTTCGTTCTTGCCTGTTACGGCATACTTCTCAGGACCACGAGCTTTACGGTTCTGAGCATTCAGGATGAAAGCATACACGATGTGAAGTACTGCAAGACCTGCCAAACCGATTGTTGCAACTACTGCATACCAGTTGGCACCGAGGAACTCACAAATCATGTTGTAACCTTCGCCTGAGAAGAGAGCAACGACATTCATACACATGTGGAATGTCAAGAACAAGATAAGCGCAACGCCAGTTAGTGACATCACAACTTTTCTTCCAATAGGAGAATTAATTAACCACATAAGTTTTAATAAATTTATAAATTGTTTTTTGTTTTTTATTTGCTTGTTACCGACATTACATTATATAATGCGGCGCAAAGTTACTACATTTTTAGATATATAGCAACTTTTTACTCAAAAATCAGTATATTTTTTCATTTTTCCCCTAAAAATAAGCAACTCTACGTTGCAATATCACTGTTATTATACTCGGAATTTTATAGTCTGAGTCTCATAATCCACTTGCCTCAATGGTCAGCAACTTGTCTATTACACGCCAATGAGATTACGAACTATTCCCCACACAAAACCTATGAGACAGAACACATAGAAGAAGCGAGTGAGACTCTTGCGAGTTATAGCGACAACAACGAGCCAATACACGATAGAGAATGGGAGGAAATAGTTATACCTGAATGCTGCAAGAAAATTTCCATGAAGAAGCTGGTGAACAGCGCGCTGTGCACCACATATAGGGCATTTCAATCCGGTCAGCTGATAGAGTCCACACTTCGGAAACCACGAGACTCCCTCGGGATTGACCAAATAATAAACGGCAATTGCAATTATTACAACTGCAATTGCCACTATTGTTAGCAAGAGATTCTGCTTATTCATTTGCTAAAACAAAGTCAAGCTGACGGCGTTCCACATTAGCCTTTGCCACCTTAATGCGTATAGCATCGCCAAGCTGATAGCGATGGTGACGGCGACGACCAATCATGCAGTAGTTCTTTTCGTCAAACTCATAGTAATCGTCATCAAGATCATGCACGAGGATGAGACCTTCACAGTGGTTCTCGTCGATCTCGCAATAGATTCCGTAAGAATTGATGCCTGAGATATGAGCGTCAAATTCCTCGCCGATATATTCGCCCATGAACTCCACCATCTTATATTTGATGCTCTCGCGCTCAGCCTGAGCTGCAATCTGCTCCATGTCTGAAGAATGCTCGCAGAGATCCTCATACTTACTTTCACTTGCCGAACGTCCGCCATCCTGATAGCGAGTAAGAAGACGATGAACCATAGTGTCCGGGTATCGGCGGATAGGCGATGTGAAGTGAGTATAATAATCAAATGCCAAGCCGAAGTGACCGACATTATGAATGCTGTACTTAGCCTTCATCATAGCACGCAAAGCAACGGTTTCAATGAGTTTCTGCTCAGGTCTTCCGTTGATGTCATCCATGAGTTTGTTGAGCGAACGCGAAGTCTGTCCCTTCGTGCCGTCGCTCTTCATCTTCAAACCGAAGCGAGTAATAAAAGAGCGGAGTGTCTCCAGTTTCTCCGGGTCTGGCGAATCATGGATTCGGTAAGGGAGAGTCTTTGGTTTGGTCTTGCCTTCAACCTTTCCTATCATCTCAGCAACAGAGCGGTTGGCAAGAAGCATGAATTCCTCTATAAGCTGGTTGGCATCAAGGGATTTCTTGAAGTAGCAGCGAGTAGGCTTTCCCTTCTCGTCTATATCAAAGCGGAGCTCCTCGCGGTCGAACTTCACCGCACCATTCTTAAAGCGCTTTTCGCGTAGTTTCTTTGCCAAGAAATCAAGGGTGAGACATTCGTTGAGGAAATCATTCTCCTTACCCTTGAAGTCCTCTTCCATAATCTTCTGATAAGCACTAAACTGCTCACTCTCAGACTTATTCTCAAGTTTGAAAGCGCCAATCTTCTGCTGCACTTCTTCATAGGCAAAGCGGCGGTCGCTGCGAATCACAGCGTGAACAAGTCGCCAGTTCTTCACCTCGCCCTTTTCGTTCATATTGAACACGGCAGAGTAAGCGAGCTTCTCCTCGTCAGGACGAAGCGAGCAGATGAAGTTGCAGAGTCGCTCCGGAAGCATTGGAATCGTACGGTCAACGAGATAAACGCTGGTAGCGCGTTTCTGTGCCTCGCGGTCGATGATGCTGCCTTCAAGAACATAGTGCGAAACATCAGCAATGTGGACACCCACTTCCCAGAGGTTCGTCTTCAGCTTCTTTATAGACAGAGCATCGTCAAAGTCCTTTGCATCATGCGGATCAATGGTGAAGGTGGTTGTCTCGCGGAAGTCCTCACGACGCGCAATCTCCTCTTCCGAGATTTCGGCAGATATCTGATTAGCAGCATCTTCCACAGCCTTAGGATATTTGTAAGGCAGATTGAACTGCGCAAGGATAGAGTGCATCTCAGCGTCATTGTCACCCTGTTCTCCGAGGATGTCGATAACCTCGCCCAGGATGGTCTGATGCTGTTCGTCTGGCCATGCTATGATTTTCACCACAGCCTTATCGCCAGTCTTACCTTTCTTCACCCTATGTTTCGGAATAAAGATGTCGCGACCGATGGTGTTACTGTCTGGAGTAAGGAAGGCAAAGTCTTTCTCCACAGTGAGCTTACCCACGAACTGCTCGCGGGCACGTTGAATTATTTCCGTCACGATGGCCTCTTTCGTATGGTTTCGTTTACGGGCAAGATACGATACGCGCACCTTGTCGCCATTGAGGGCAAACATAGAGTTGCGCTCAGTAACGAGCACAGGACTGCCGCCTTCATCCGGTTGGAAACTGTTTCTGCCATTTCCCTTGCGGATGAAGGTTCCTATCTGTATCTGCGACTTCTGATTGAGTTTATAGCTATTGTCTGACACACGAGAGAGATAGTCATCCCACTCCATATCTTCCAGAACCTGAATGGCAAGCATTTTCTTTGGATGACTGTCCAGATGCAGCTGCTTGAAGATCTGCTTGAAAGAGAAGGTCTTCTCTGGATTGCTGTTAAACAGTGCGGTAAGAGCCTCCGAAACCTTGGCTAAGGAAAGCTTTCCGCCACCTTTTTTAGTTTTTTTGCTCATAATACTATTTCATTTGATGATTTGACGATTTAGCGATTTGACGATTGCTTTTGTCAGAATCTCTTTTCTATATCATCTATTATTATCATAATATTCTTCCCTGACGGCGTGTAGTTCACGTTCGAGCAGACGAAAAGGTCAGCCACAAGCTGTGCCATTTCCTTATCGCCCAAAATCTCTCCATAGCTGATGGCAGCATTATTGGCAAGTCGCTCAGCGATGATGGAGTTGACAGCCTCCTTTGCCGAAGCTCCTACAGAGGATATTATATCCTGAAGAAGTTTTACTATATTTATTCCGTCCATGTCTGCCGGAGTGCCGTTGATGGCATAACTGCCGCCACCAAGAGAAGTGATGTCAAAGCCTAATGCCGCAAGGTCGTCGTTTATTCCTAAGAGTGTCTGCTCGTCTTCGCCAGTAAAGGAGATAATCTCTGGGAAAAGAACCTTCTGCGATGGAGCCTTGCGACTCTCCAGCTGTCTCATGAAGCGTTCATAGAGAATACGGATATGCGCCCTGTGCTGGTCGATAACCATCAGTCCAGACTTCACTGCGGTCATGATATACTGCCCTTTGTACTGATAATGGACAGTTGATTTCTCCTCAATAAGCGACTGCTTCTTGCGCTCTGCCTCCTGCTCCGGTGTGAGAGCCTGAAGGAAGAAGTCGTCTTGTGAACCTAAAGAGGCATTATCATTCACAGACTCCAGCTCTTTTGTTGCCTCATAGAAAACTTCCCAATCAGCTGGCGCTGCCGAACGCTTTGGCGTATATGAACCACCGAAAGAGCTGCGGGAACTGCCAGAAGCCGACTGTCCGCTATTCTTAAACGGATTATAGGCCACGTTCAGTTTTACGCCCGGAGCAGAATCTTCAAATCCGCCCTCTCCGAAGACGGGGATATCAATGCGTCCTTGTCCGCCGAAATCGATTGAAGGGATTTCAGAATACTGTCCGATAGAGTCTTTTATGGCGGCATTGATAATCTGCCAGATTGTTCGTTCGTTCTCAAACTTAATCTCAGTCTTCGTCGGACTGACATTAACATCAATATCCTCAGGGCTAACATCCAGATAGAGGAAATACGGTATCTGCTCGCCAGCCGTCACCATTCGTTCAACAGCCTGAGTAACAGCATTATGGAAGTATGGGTGACGCATAAAGCGACCATTCACGAAGAAGAACTGCTTAGCACCTTTCTTCTTTGACGATTCCGGTTTTCCGACAAAGCCAGACAGCTTGCATATAGTAGTCTCAACATTCACCGGCACAAGGTCTTGCTGCATCTTAGCGCCGAAGATATCTACGATGCGCTGCAATTGCTGTCCGGCACGGAGGTTATACTTTTCGATATCTCCCACATGCAGACTGAAGGAAATCTCCGGATAGACGAGAGCAATGCGCTCAAAGATTGTGACGATATGGTTCAGTTCTGCGGCATCGCCTTTAAGGAACTTGCGTCGTGCGGGAATGTTGAAGAAGATGTTCTTCACAGAGAAACTACTTCCCATCGGACAAGCCACCACATCCTGGTTTTCCACCTTGCTGCCAGCGATATTTATCAGAGTGCCTATCTCATCGTCTTTCTGTCGGGTACGCAGCTCCACCTGAGCCACAGCGGCTATCGTAGCCAGAGCCTCGCCACGGAATCCCATTGTATGGAGGGCGAAGAGGTCGTCTGCTTTGCGAATCTTTGAGGTGGCATGGTGCTCAAATGCCAATCGGGCATCTGTCGGCGACATTCCCTTTCCGTCGTCGATTACTCGTATCAGTGTCTTTCCCGCATCCACCACGATCACGTTGATGTTTTTCGCACCAGCATCGATAGAGTTCTCCACCAGTTCTTTGATAACTGATGCAGGACGTTCTATAACCTCACCAGCTGCTATCTGGTTGGCTACGGTATCGGGAAGAAGTTGTATAATATCCATGTGTTATTCCTCTTGCTGGCTCATAAGGAAAGCCTTGATGAAGCCGTCTATCTTGCCGTCCATAACGGCATCTACGTCAGAAGTCTGGAAATTGGTGCGATGGTCTTTCACTCGACGGTCGTCGAAGACATAGCTGCGGATCTGACTACCCCACTCTATCTTTTTCTTTCCAGCCTCCACCTTTGCACGCTCTTCCATGCGGTGCTTCATCTCCTTGTCGTAAAGAATGGAGCGGAGATGGCGCATAGCGTTCTCACGGTTCTTCGGCTGGTCGCGGGTCTCGGTATTTTCGATGAGGATTTCCTCCTCTTCGCCAGTATAAGGATCCTTGTACTGATAGCGCAGACGTACACCAGACTCTACCTTGTTCACGTTCTGACCACCAGCACCGGAACTGCGGAAAGTATCCCAGCTGACTTTCGCCATATCCACCTCCACAGTGATAGTGTCGTCAACAAGCGGAGTAACGAATACAGAGGCGAAGCTCGTCATGCGCTTACCCTGAGCATTGAAAGGTGACACACGCACAAGTCGGTGCACGCCGTTCTCACTCTTGAGGTAGCCATAAGGATATTCACCGCCCTTTATATCCATCGTAACCTGCTTAATACCAGCCTCATCACCATCCTGAAGGTTGGTTATTGAGACGGTATGACCGTTAGCCTCCGCCCAGCGCATATACATTCGCATGAGCATGGAAGCCCAGTCCTGGCTCTCCGTGCCGCCAGCACCAGAGTTTATCTTCAGCACGCAGTCCATGGAATCCTCTTCCTGACCAAGCATATTCATCAGCTCAAGAGCCTCTATGGCGCTGATTGCTTTCTGGTAAGCCTCATCAACTTCCTCCTCCGTCACCATCTCTTCTTTGTAAAAGTCCATGGCAAGTTGCACTTCATCTGTATAGTTACGGACATTCTTGTAGCCTACAAGCCATTTTTCAATGCCCTTCACCTTCTTCATCTGAGCCTGTGCGCGATCCACATCATCCCAAAAATCAGGTGCCTGAGTACGGAGAGTCTCCTCCTCAAACTCCACTTGTTTCTTGTCTATTTCAAGGTAATGCTTGAGGTCATCAGCACGCTTCTGTATATCTTTCAGTTGATCTTGTGTAATCATACTTTTTCCTTCTGTTTTATGCAAATTATGTTGCAAAGTTAATATTTTTTCCCAAATCCTCAAAGTCTTTAATCTTTTTTTTAAATAAATGTAACATATTCATAATGATTGAGCAAAAACTGCCCACTATTTCTTTTGTATTTCGGCAGAATAATTTAACTTTGCGGAGGAAAATATCATATAAATATTCAGACAATCATGAATCTCGCTTTTAACCCTACAAATCACACTTCGCGCATAAGCTATTTTGCGCTGGTTTCGCTGTTACTCCTTACTTCTCTCTCCATAAACGCCCAGAACGACTATGAGCATCAGTTCTCAAAACCGTTTTCGCAGGTGATGGACGAAGTGTCCAAGCAGTTTGGTGTCAAGATGAAATACAGTGTTGATACCACAGGACTGGTGGTGAAATACGCTGATTCACGCTTCCGTCCGTACTCTCTTGACGAGACTCTAGTTAACATCTGCGCTCCGTTTGACTTCGTGCCATGGGATGAAGGCAAGAACACTTACCGCATAAAGCCTTTTGAATATGCCCGCCGCAGACCAGAGGTTGGCGCTAAGCTTACAGCTTATCTCACCTCGCTCTACAGCAATCAGTCGGAGTGGGAAGCTCGTCGCGACTCACTGAAGAAAGAGGTTCGCCAGCGTCTCGGCATTGATCCTTTCCTTGCCAAGTGCTATTCCAATGCAAAACCACAGCTCGGTAATATCCGCAAATACGATGGTTACACCGTGCAGAACTTCCGTCTGCCTATCATGGAAGGCAGAACTATCTGCGGTTCTATCTATACTCCGGCTAAGTCATCGGCAAAGAACAAGTCGGCTCTCATCATCTGTCCTGCCGGTCATTTCCAGGATGGTCGCTACAATCCGCATCTTCAGAAGCGCTATGCTACACTGGCACGAATGGGTGCTATTGCCGTAAGCTATGATATCTACGCTTGGGGACAGAGCGAGGAGGAGGTTGGCGCAGAAGCTCACCGCACTCCAGAAGCTCACATCATGCAGACCATCCACGGTCTGAAGATTCTCGACTTCATGATTCAGCGAAAGGATGTTGATAAGAGTCGCGTCGGCTGCAACGGCGGTTCGGGCGGTGGCAGTCAGACTGTTCTCCTTACCCTCCTCGACGACCGCTACACGGCTTCCTGCCCGACTGTCTCCATGTGTTCTTGGTTTGACGGCGGCTGCCCATGCGAAAGCGGAATGCCTATACACCGTTCGGGAAACCAAACTTGCAACATGGAACTCGCGGCATGCTTTGCTCCGCGTCCGATGATGGTTATCTCCGATGGTGGCGACTGGACAAAGACCGTTCCTGAGGTGGAATTCCCTTACCTGCAGAGGGTCTATGGATTCTACGGCGCAAAGGATAAGGTGTTCAATGTTCATCTGCCAAACGAACGTCACGACTTCGGTCCGAACAAGCGACAGGCGGTTTACGATTTCTTCTGCGATGTTTTCTCACTCGACAAGTCGCAGCTTAATGAAGACAAGGTGACCGTGGAGAAGCAGGAGCAGATGAGATACTAAAAGCCCCCTACCCCCCTATGGGGGAACTTTTTAAATAGAATTGAATCTATATTATTACTGTCCGGTAAAATAATGTTAACAGAAAACGCGCTTGATTTTTCCCATTGTCGCTGATAAGTGGGCGCAGGAAAACGGTCGCAAGCTCCCAGAAAACTGCCAAACGCAGAAAACGGAAAC
>JAZRYU010000170.1:0-8071 GCA_045600885.1 Prevotella sp. | reverse complement strand
AAGGGTGGTATCATCTGCTCTAAGGACGAGAAGTGGACAAAGCAGCTCATGACATTCATCCCTCTCTACGAAGGCTTCCTCACTTACGGTGGTATCGACGTTCGTACAATGGAGTCAATGGCTGTTGGTCTCTATGAGTCTCTCGACATGGATTACATCTCTCATGGTCCTGAGTTCATCAACTACCTCGCAAAGGAACTCGACGCTTACGGCGTGCCTGTAATCCTTCCTCCTGGTGGTCTCGGATGTCACTTGAATGCAGGTGCTTTCGTTCCTGAAATGCCTCACAGCCAGTATCCAGCAGCAGCTGTTGGTGCAGCTCTCTACATTGCCGGTGGTATTCGTGGTATGGAGCGTGGTACTGTTTCTGAACAGCGCGAGCCAGACGGCACAGAGCGTTACGCAGAGCTTGAGCTTCAGCGTCTTGCTGTTCCTCGCCGTGTATATACTCTCTCTCAGCTCAAGTATGTTGCTGTCCGTGTTAAGTGGCTTTGGGACAACCGCTCGCTCATCGGTGGTCTTGAGTGGACAGAAGAGCCAGAAGTGCTCCGCTTCTTCTTCGGCCGCATGAAGGAAATCGGCTACTGGCAGGAGGAACTCGCAGAGAAGTTCCGCAAGGATTTCGGCGACAGCCTCTAATCCGCCGAACAGCATAAAGAAAATAGACCCGAGGCAAGAAACGTCTCGGGTCTATGCTTTTATAGACGTAAATCCACTTACTTATCTTTCATACTATGAACAAACTATTAACCTTTTTATTTGCAGGTATGCTCTGCAGCATGACCTCGCAAGCCCAGATTCTGCGCACTACTGTTGCTCAGGGCGAAATTGAGGGCGAGAAGCAGGAAGGTTCTGTACTCTACAAAGCCATTCCTTACGCTGAACCGCCAGTAGGTAATCTCCGTTGGAAAGCTCCGGTGCCTAAGAAACCATGGAAGGGTGTCTATAAGGCTGAAAACTGGGGCGGACGTCCTTTCCAGAAAGACGATCCTAACCAGAACGGCAACAGCATTCCGCTGAGCGAAGACTGCCTCTACCTCAGTGTGCAGACTCCTGCTAAGGATAAGAACGAGAAACTGCCTGTCTTCGTGAACATCCACGGCGGCGGCTTTGCTACGGGTTCTTACAGCGGCACTCAGGACAGCTTCATGAAAGAAGGCATCGTCTATGTCAGCATTGAGTATCGCCTTGGTCCTCTCGGCTTCATGGCTCATCCTGAGGCTAGCAAGGAATCGGCTGACGGTCTTTCCGGAAACTACGGCATCTACGACCAGATCTGTGCTCTCAACTGGATTCACGACAATATTGCAGCCTTCGGCGGCGACCCTGAGAAGGTGACTATCTGCGGCGAGTCTGCCGGCGGCATTTCGGTAAGCATTCTCTGTGCTTCTCCTCTTTGCAAGGGACTTTTCCGTGGTGCCACCAGCGAGAGTGGCGGCAGCTTCTGTCCTGTTGCTTCAGGCAGCAAGTCGCCTATCGGCTTGGGTGCTACGACTTCTTACTACAAGGATGCGGAGCTGAAGGGCTTGGATTATCAGAAGAAACTTGGCGCAAAGAACCTCAAGAAGATGCGCGCTATCAGCGGCAGCGAACTCATCGAGGCGGGAAACGGAGTGCAGTTCTGGCCTGTTGTTGACGGCAAGGCTATCACTGGCGACATCTACAAGCTCTACGAGCAGGGCAACTATAACGACGTGAATGTCATCGTGGGTTACAACTCTGACGAAGGCAGTCTTTTTGCCTATCAGATGACTCTTGATCAGTACAAGGGTATGGCTGAGAGCTTCGGTCCTATCGGCAATAAGCTGCTGAAGGTTTATCCTGCCACAAACGACAAGGAGGCTCTCTACGCCGTGCAGGACATCTTCCGCGACACAGCTTTCGGCTGGGGCACATGGGCTTGGGCTAACCTCCAGTCTAAGACGGGCAAGAGCAATGTCTATATGTACTACTTCGCTCAGCATTCTCAGAACAGCATCCTGAAGGACTGTCGCGGTGCTACTCACGTGGCTGAAATGCCATTCATCTACGACTGGAACTGGGGACCAATGACTGATGTTGACACTCACATGGCTCAGATCATGCCACAGTATTGGATCAACTTCATCAAGACCGGCAACCCTAACGCCGATGGTCTTCCTTACTGGACAACATACCGTCAGGGCGAAGCTACCGTGATGACTATGCAGAACGGCTTCCACCTTACTCCTGCTCCAAACCAGCCTCAGATGGATTTCTGGGAAGAGCTGTTCAAGAGCATGAGGCAGTAAGATTTCAGATCTGACATATTTCCGAGCCCTACATAATCTTCGCTCATCTAAACTTGTGTAACTATTTAACTAAACTTTCCCACCTTTGAAAAACGGGCTGAAAGCCCAGTAAGCACCTAGCCCAATGGCAAAGCGATAGCGACGCCTTGGGTTTAGGTTATGGGTGTTTACCCTCGCCCTGAAAGGGCAAAAGCCTTATTGGTTGTTAGGAATGCTTTTGCCTTTTCAAGGCGAATGTACTACCAACATCATAAAACCCAAGGCGTTGCCTTGGGCTATGAGCAGGTTAGCCTTTCAGGCTGCCCTTGTCAAAAGGGGTGGGAAACTTCAGCTATTTAATTCTATGAGCGCAAAAAACTTGTGTAACTTGTGCAACTAGCGTTTTATATTCATATCGCTTTTGTGTTTTAGCGGCTATGTTGTAGGACGAGGATTTGGCTTTCCCTTCGGCCGCCGAGCTAAACCTTCCGAGCCGCGATTCAGGTTTTATTTCGGCGCAACCGACAAACCTTGTGGGTAGAGTGTAAAGACGCCAAACCAAAACTTGTTTGCATTTCTCAGTGGAAACGACGCCCCATAGCGTCGTTAAGGGGCGCAATGGAAACGACGCCTCATAGCGTCGTTAAGGGGCGCAATGGAAACGACGCCCCATGGCGTCGTTAAGGGGCGCAATGGAAACGACACCTCATAGCGTCGTTAAACCGCCGCAAAGCAAGTTCAAGTTACTGTGCTGCGTTCCATATTCGCTCATTAACGACGCTATGGGGCGTCGTTTCCACTAAGAAACATCAGGTACTCAAAAAAGGGGGAAAACTAGTATATCTTCCCCCAAAGAGAACTAATCCTTCAAGTCAAGCTTTATCTGGAGCTCTTCAAGCTGCTTCTCGGCGATCATGCCAGGAGCATCGAGCATCACGTCGCGACCAGAGTTGTTCTTTGGGAATGCGATGCAGTCGCGGATAGAGTCGAGACCTGCCATGAGACTTACGAAGCGGTCGAGACCGAAGGCAAGACCTGCGTGAGGTGGTGCGCCGTACTTGAATGCGTTGATGAGGAAGCCGAACTGAGCCATTGCCTGCTCTGGTGTGAAGCCGAGAATCTCAAACATCTTTGCCTGAAGCTCACCGTCATGGATACGGAGAGAACCGCCACCAACTTCCACGCCGTTGCATACGAAGTCGTAAGCCTTAGCGCGAACCTGCTCTGGATGCTCGTCCAGGAGAGGAATATCGTCTGGGTTAGGCATTGTGAATGGGTGGTGAGTAGCCATGAGACGCTGCTCCTCGTCGCTCCACTCGAAGAGAGGGAAGTCAACAATCCAGAGACACTCAAACTTATCCTTATCCTTCAAGCCGAGGCGCTCTGCCATTTCAAGGCGGAGAGCACAGAGCTGAACCTGAGTCTTCTTCACGAATTCGCCAGAGAGAATGAGGATGAGGTCGCCCTTCTCTGCCTCCATCTTCTCAGCAAGCTGCTGGAGGATTTCCTGAGAGTAGAACTTATCCACAGAACTCTTGATAGAGCCGTCCTCGTTCATCTTCACATAAACAAGTCCCTTAGCGCCAACCTGCTGACTCTTCACGAAGTCAGTGAGCTGGTCAAGCTGCTTGCGAGTATAGTTTGCGCAGCCCTTTACGCAGATACCGCCGATGTAGTTTGCCTGGTTAAACACAGCGAAGTCAACGCCAGTGCCATCAAAGAATTCCTTAAGCTCCACGAACTCCATGCCGAAGCGGAGGTCTGGCTTGTCAGAACCGAAGCGGCGCATAGCCTCGTGCCATGTCATCTGCTGAAGCTTTGCAGGAAGTTCCACGCCGCGAATCTCCTTGAAGAGGTGGCGAGCGAGGTCCTCGAATATCTGGATAACGTCCTCCTGATCAACGAAAGACATCTCGCAGTCTATCTGAGTGAACTCAGGCTGACGGTCAGCGCGGAGGTCTTCATCGCGGAAGCACTTTGCAATCTGGAAATAACGGTCGAAGCCAGAAACCATCAGCAGCTGCTTCAAGGTCTGTGGCGACTGTGGAAGAGCGTAGAACTGACCTGGATTCATGCGTGAAGGAACCACGAAGTCGCGAGCACCTTCCGGAGTAGAACCGATGAGGATTGGAGTCTCCACCTCAATGAACTTCAGGTTGTCGAGGAAGTTGCGGATGAGGATGGTCATCTTGTGGCGAAGCTCAAGGTTCTTGCGCACTGGAGTACGGCGAAGGTCAAGGTAGCGATACTTCATGCGGAGGTCGTCGCCACCGTCAGTGTTGTCCTCGATAGTGAACGGAGGAGTCACACTCTCGCTCAGGATATTGAGTTCTTTTACGAGGATCTCAATGTCGCCTGTAGGCATGTTAGCGTTCTTGCTCTCACGCTCAGCCACTGTACCCTTAATCTGGATGCAGTATTCGCGTCCCAGCTTGTTAGACTTTGCGCAGAGGTCTGCGTCGTCAGCCTCGTTGAAGACGAGCTGAGTGATGCCGTAGCGGTCGCGGATGTCAACGAATGTCATGCCGCCCATCTTGCGGCTCTTCTGAACCCAGCCGGCAAGTGTCACTTGCTGACCTACATTTTCAATGCGGAGTTCTCCGCAGGTATTACTTCTATACATCTTGTTGATTTACAGATTTACGGATTTACTGATTTACGGATTTAATAATATTTGCCGAATCACAGGTTAATAACGGCTGCAAAATTACTTAAAAATCAATAAATATCAAAAGAAATTGCAAAAAATCTTTAATTTCCTTTGACTATATATAATATATATGTACTTTTGCAGTAGAAAAAAGCCAAAAGGCTTTGATAAACTAACACAGGAAACGACAGACAAATCGTCAAATCAACAAATCGTCAAATCAACAAATGAAATTATGAAAAAGGTTCTTATAGCTCTCACACTTCTCTTCACAGCAGTAAACTTCGCTGCTGCGCAGGCAGAAATCAAGTTCGATGCTCTCTCTAAGAACGTCGGCACATTCCCTGAGTCAAACCCTGTTCAGACCGTCACCTACAAGTTCTCTAACGTGGGCGACCAGCCTCTGATCATCAATCAGGCTGTTGCCAGCTGCGGCTGCACAGTGCCAGACTATCCTAAGAAGCCTATCAAGCCAGGCGAGAGCGGAGAGATCAAGGTCACTTACAACGGTAAGGGCAAGTTCCCAGGCCACTTCAAGAAGACCATCACCGTGCGCACTAACGGCAAGGTAGAAATGACACGCCTCTACATCGAGGGCGACATGGAGGAAGGCAAGTAAAAAATTTGGAAACGACGCCCCATGGCGTCGTTAAACCGCCGCAACATCATGCAGAAATACGACCGCCCTACCCTACTGGCAGACAAAGACATACGCAGACAGGCAGAACTGGAGTACTTTGAAGAGAGTCACCAGTTCTGCGGATTTTGCGGCGCTCCGATGGTAGCCGCCGAAGCCAATTCCCGCAAATGCACCAGCTGCGGCAAGCAGATCTGGCCACGCATTCAGCCCGCAGTCATCACGCTGATAAACCGCGGCGAGGAGTTTCTGCTTGTTCATGCCCACACACTGCGCTCAAACATCTACGGACTCGTGGCAGGCTTCGTAGAGGTAGCGGAAACACTGGAGGAAGCCGTACAGCGCGAAATCATGGAGGAAACAGGCATCCGCGTCAAGAACATCAAGTATTTCGGCTCACAGTCATGGCCCTTCCCAACAAACCTCATGGTAGGCTTCACCGCCGAATACGAAAGCGGCGAAATAAAGCTTCAAGAGGAAGAAATAGCTGACGGAGGATGGTATTCTGCCGACAATTTGCCACAAATTCCGTCAAAAGACTCCATTGCACGTCAATTAATTGACAATTTTCTTGCAAAATTAGAGAAATAATCATACCTTTGCACCCGAAACGTTTAAAAACTCACAGCCTATCGACACACATTTACTTGACCAATTGATAAGTAAATAATGACAACAACACTTCAGCAGCTCTCAAACGAAGAGCTTGCGCTGGCCTACGCAAACGGCAACAATGACGCCTTTGACTTGCTCCTCGAGCGAGTTAAAGACGATATTTATTCCTATATCTATATCATTGCACGCAACAAGGAAATGGCAGAAGACATTTTCCAGGAAACCTTTGTCAAGATAATCATCCGCCTTCAGGAAGGCAGATACAACGACAACGGAAAATTCATCTCTTGGGCAATACGCATCGCACACAACGCCATTCTCGACGTCTTCCGCCGCCAGAAAAGCCACGACATCTTCGACCCAAACTATGGCGACGACATGTCACGCTTCAGCCAGTCAGTGTTCGACGATTCCAAGGAGCATTACCTCATCAACAAGCAGGTGCTCAACGACGCCAAGCGCCTCATGATGGAGCTGCCGGAAAGCCAGCGAGAAGTGGTCTATATGCGCTGCTATCAGGACATCTCCTTCAAGGAAATAGCAGAGATCACCGGCGTTAGCATCAACACCGCCCTCGGTCGTATGCGCTACGGCATACTCAACATGCGCAAACTTGCCAAGCAGCACAACATACAGCTCGCAGTCTGAACCTAATGAGCAGTCTTTCTGAAGCAAAAACGAGCAGTCTTATTGTGTCACATTTTCTGACTGACTGACTGGCTGACTGACTGGCTTTCGCAATTGAAAATTGAAAATGGATAATTGAAAATTAATGGTGTCCGGTAACGTATGTAACATATTGAATAACATGTATTTCAAGCAGGTTAAGCCCTATGACTTGATATTATAACAGAAAATAGGGCTTTAATGTTTACTTTATCGCTACTTTGGGAGCCCTTGTAAAACTCCTGACGGTGAAAACCCCTTAACGGAGAAAACAAAAACAAAGAAAACTTACCGCGGAATTGTTTTCTAATGTTTCCGTTTTCTGCGTTTGGCAGTTTTCTGGGAGCTTGCGACCGTTTTCCTGCGCCCACTTATCAGCGACAATGGGAAAAAATCCGGTGCGTTTTCTGTTAACATTTTTATCGGACAGTTATAATTTACAATTTGACTTATTGGTCCGATAAATGTAAACAGAAAACAGGGCTTAATGTTTAAGATTATCGCAGTTCTGGGAGCCCTTGGAAAACTCCTGACGGAGAAAACTCTTTAACAGAGAAAACTTGAACGATAGAAAACATTTTGCATCACCATTGTTTTCATGGATTCCGTCAACTGAAACAATAAAAAACGTTTTTACCCACCTTAAAATTAGAACGCTTTAATGGAATGTGTTTTTTTATCATAATGATATCGCTCAATCTCTGCTCTTGGATATGAGCCAAAGTTAACCAGTATTCCGACAGGAAACTCTGTAGCTCGCATATAACCAAAGAGCTGCAATCTCTCCTTGTCACCTAGTTTAGAGATTGACTTACATTCTATTACTATGTTGCGTCCTTGCTTAGGTACCATAATGTCAAGCTTAATATGAGTCGTCAGTTTTTGCCCCCTAAATACTGGAAAATGATGATACTCACGTACAGCATCCTTGTACCCCGCCTCATGCAAAGCAATCAACAATGATTCTTGAAATATTGGTTCGGGCAATCCAGGGGATAATTCTTTATATGTGTCGTGCATACAACCAATAATGTCATAGCAGTAATCAACAAGTCTTTGCCTCACAGAATCGCTTATTGTGTCTTTTGAAACATTCATATCATTTCTATTTACTATATAACTAAAGTTTCCCACCCTTTGAAAGGTGGTTTTGGATTGTAAAAAAACATGTAAAATAGTGGTCAAAAAATAACAGAAATTGAAGAAAATTTTGTAATTTTGCAGTTACTACAAAGCAAGTTTCAAAACCTAATC
>JAZRYU010000169.1:0-5860 GCA_045600885.1 Prevotella sp. | reverse complement strand
CATAAAACTCCAGTACAATAGGCGTATTTAGATTAGCTTCCATATTTCAGCCATTACTTCGCTTCGGGTTTCTTCAAACGGACGAGAG
Source organism: Prevotella sp. (assembly GCA_045600885.1). GTDB lineage: Bacteria > Bacteroidota > Bacteroidia > Bacteroidales > Bacteroidaceae > Prevotella. The sequence continues at coordinate 5,772 of JAZRYU010000169.1, read as the reverse complement.
GTATCTATTACGATAGTCTTCTCGGCCACATCCATGCTCATCACGATGGCTTTTTTCTGCTCTATCTCGTCATGAGTCATTTCTGGCTTTCGGGCAATTGCTACTTCCGTTGGAACCATCAACTTGATTACAAGATCAGGCTGGTTCACCTTTGCCATCTTGTAGATATTTTCTTCCCATACTGCAATCTTATGGAACAAACCCTTCTCCTCCATGTATCTGTGCAAGAGTGGTCCATCGCTACATCCTGGCATATTCGTCTGAGGATAACGATCTGTCAGCACAAGCATGCCGTTGTTGCGTGCCTTTGCCATATCGCGGAACTTGCCTTTCTTTTCGCTTGCCAACGTTACTGCCCAGATTATCTTGCAGATAGAATAGACTCGTGATTTCAGCGAAACCTTTTTCTTCTTATCCTTGTATTCTTTCTCCACAGCATGACCTACGCCCTTGCCGCCCACACGTTGAGCAACAAGTTTCATTGGCTTTCTGAGCAAGGAACTGCTACCATCACCACTTCCGAAATACACAGTGGCCACATCCAGTTTCTTGTTGAATTCTTTCTTTACGTATGCCAATGTGGTTGACTTACCAGCGCCATCGCATCCAAGGAATGAAACCACCAAACCGCCAGAAGGCGAGACTCGTCTGTTTGCCTCTGTGCTGTTCCATCCCATTCTGCGCTTCACGCCACCAACAAGCCAAAACAGTTCACGCTTTGTTCTCATCCAGCGACTTCCCCATGCCGAATAACCGGTAAAGAGTTTTAGTTCCTTGAGCAACACTTCGTGCAGCTTATTCATCTGATTCTTCTTGCTCAGTCCCTTAGCAAGTACCTGAATAATCATAGGTGCAGCCTTCTCGCCGACCATCTTTTCAGCGGCAATTTTCAGTTTCGCATCATCAGCACGCTCCTGCAGCCATTTCAGTTCTACAAGGTCATCCTTGCCAACTTTATGACCGAAGTCTCTGCACCTCAGTTTCATGGTCATGCGCACTACTAACAGCACCAACTCATCCTCTATGGCAGAGCACCAGATACCGCTTTCATCCCATCTGCGGTTATCCAGTATTATCTTTGTCCAAGGCGTAATGGTATAACCCTTCAAGTGTTTCTCTCCGAGGGTCATACGATAATGGGTATGCAAATGCCATATCTTGCCTTCTTCCTCATCAAAACCAATAAAGTCCTCAATGGCGTTATATTGCATCAGCGGAGTACTTCGGAATCGCTTCAATCCGCATTCGTTCAAAGTTGCATCAAGCAGTGATCTCTGCTCTGGTGCAAAAAGTACGTCCAAGTCTGTGTCGCCCGTCAAAGCTTCAGCCAAGTGCTCGTTGCTCTTCCAGTGACAATATACGATACCTTTCTGCTCAAAGGCATCCAACATTCTTTTTATTGATTTCAGCATATATTTCGTAAGATTTCGTAAATTTTACTATAGTTTGAATGCATTCTCTCAAGAGAGAAGTTATCCTTTATGTATTTTCTGCTGTCATGCCCCATTCCCGAGAGCTTTTCCTTCTGAAGTACAGTTTCATTTATCGCTTTCACCCACTGCATCTTCTCAAAAGGCAATAAACGTACTAAACGTTCATCTTGACTCACCTCAGAATGTTGTGGGATATTCGAAAGAATGGCAGGTAAACCAACATACATACCTTCAAGAACGGATACAGGCAGACCTTCAAGCACAGACGGAGATATATAAACATCTGATTGTTGCAGAACCTTAAAGACCTCATTTCTAGGAATCAGCCCTAAACATTCTATCTTCTTCTCAAGGTTCCTTTCTTTTATCTGCGCCATAATATTCTCATTCGTTGCACCAATGAATACGAAATGTGCATCTGGTTCACAAGTTTCAATTACATCAAGCAGGAACTTGTGATTCTTTACAGGTGTCATTCTGGCTACATACACAAACTGAACCTTGTTACCTTCTGTTTTTTCATTTACTGTAAGCAGAGAGTCTATACGTTCAGTGTCAACACCATTTTGTATAGCTCCAGCATGATCTCCCTTTATTTTTTTTAAGATAGTAGGATAACCATCAAATGCAGAATTACTACAACAAACCACATAATTTGACATCAATCCACAAAAGAAACTTTGTACTTTATTATGAAATGGGAAGCCAGAGAATGTGTTATGGGTAGTGAATAGCACCTTTTTTCTAAGTCCCGTCCCGATCATCGCAATATGTGACAAAACCGCAGATTTATTCTGATGCATGTGTATAGCATAAGGAATCTTGTTAGCTTCACAATAATCAATATGCTTCTTTATCGTCTTTCGTAAATTGCCCAAATTCCAGCCAACTCGTTCGATGGTGATCGTATCTGGAATATTTACTTTAGGCAGTTCCTTTTTGCAATCACAAACAATCAAAATTTGTTTCTCATCTTCAATATGATTCGCTCTATAAAGAACAAACTCGTTGAAAGGCATACTTGTTTCCGTGATTGCGTCTAATATTGTTATTAAGACTTTCATTTCTTCAGCAATTCTTTTATCTTTTCTTTATAAGCCTTTATCACAAATTCGCGTGAGAACTGAGCCTTCACTCTCTCACGTCCTGCCTCCCCCATCTTCTTACGGGTCTCGTTTGGCATAGCAAGGAATCGCTCGATGGTCTCTACCAACGCATCCACGTTGCCCCCCTGATAGATGAAACCAGTCTTCTCGTGTTCCAAGGTTTCCTGACAGCCAGGGTTGTTCGTGGTGATGATAAAGCGGCCCATAGAGGCACTCTCCAGCAGCACATTGCTCATACCTTCACCGTAAGTAGAAGGATGGATGGTAGCATGCGCACATGCCACCCATGGCTTTACGTCCTTCTGGCTACCACGATACTGCACAATACCTTGTTCACCAAGAATGCGAAGATCCTCCTCATAGTGAATCTCCGTTGGCTCGATGAAGCCCAACATGTTGAACTCCGTCTGTGGGTACTTTGTCTTGATGCGCTTTGCAGCCTCAATATAATCATCCACGCCCTTGTCATGCAGCACACGACCAATGTAGTTGAACACGATAGGTTCACCCTCCTTGCCGTCACCACCATCAGGATATGGCTGAAGAGGATAGCGATCGGTATTCACACCACTGCCTGGAATGAGTTTATAGTCACCCTTCACCATGCCCTGATCAATTGCTACCTGCATGTTCGTTGCGTTCTGGAACATCATGCAAGCCGATTTCTGATAAGCCAACTTAAACAGCCACATGATGAACGCCTGCTTCATGCCACTCTCGTTCACAACCGAGCCAAGACCTGTCAGGTTGTTGATCACCGGAATCCCCATCCAGTGAGCCGCAATACTGGCATACACATTAGGCTTAGCCGTATAGGTCAGCACCACAGCCGGACGATACTTCTTGAAGAGCTTACGGTAGTGCATCAGCAATCCGAAATCCTTCACAGGATTCGTACCTCTTCGGTCAATATCCGGATTATCATAGATGTAAGGAATATCCTTCATCAGTTCAAACTTCGGTCCGTCAGGACACGAAATCAACATCTCATAGCCATCCGCTATCAGAGCCTCAATCAGTTCCTTACGGAAGCAATAGACATCATCATCATTGTTCGTCAACAATGCAATAATTGGTTTTGCCATAATTGTATATCTTGTTTTTTTATTTACACTTCAATGAAGAAAAAGGAATCAATATGTTTTTACATTAAACTGTCAAATGATAAATGAAGGGTGCCGGCAGCTTGCATCAAAATATCTCGTTTCAATTTCGACAATGGACGATCTAAAAATTTAGCAGGCAATGCCTCAAAGCCAAAGATTATCTTATAAGCTTCCTCTGTTGTTATCATTCCTCCATTGGCTCCAAGCACCTTATTGAATAGATCGTTCAAATACTCAGGGGTATTACTATAAAGGAAATCAAGAATATCTTTAACTTCCATGTCTGCATGACACTTGTACACAGCCTCGGTTTCCAGTATCTCCGCAGTTTTCTTTTCAATATCAGACCCACCTTCTAACGACAAATTCCATTGCCCATTTATAGCTGGCTCATAATGAAACTTAAATGATGGTTCTACGGTAGATGTATATGGGTGTACATGATTACCTCGTTCGAACTCCTTTCTAAGTTTTATACTTCTATTGCAGATAGGACACGAAGGTATGAGATTATAGATGCTCATGGATGTTAGCGGATGCTTTGCTTTCGCCAACCAATGATCAAAGTCAGGACGAACAATCCGTCTTTTGCTGGCATCATCTAAAGGATAGCCATCTTCGTCTTCATAAACATGTGCTGTAATTGTATAGATGCGATTACAGTAAACACATGTTTTAGTGCCGACTTTATCAGCAAGTTCGTATGACAATTCTTTGTTTTTTGAGATGTTATTATCGTAGTCAAACAAGGCGAAAAGCTTTGGTCTAACAATATTCCAATCCACCCCTGTCGCAATTATCTCACCTTTGATTCTATCAGCATAGCTATATAGCGTTTCGGGTTCTTTTTCCATCAGGTTCTTTATAACCTCCTTCGTTAGTTTTCTCTTGACTTTCGTTGGAAGTCCATTTCCTGCTCGTTGGATATTGTCATAAACAGTTTGAAGAAATGTATCTGTCCTCCTCCAAAAAAAGTTGAATGGATTAGACGTTAACTCCAGCCTTAGTTGAATGCTTTGGGACTTAACTCCGACAAGAGTTGAATGATTATCTCTTAACTCCAAAACCTGTTGAGTTCAGCTTTGTCTGGCCTGCTCAACTAAATCCAGAGTTTGTTGTTCCAATGTTGTAGCCCCCGGCTTGACCTGCAGCGAGTCGAGCCACTCTTCGCGATAACTTCTCCATCGTTTCTTGAGACGACCTGTCTGCATGGCTGCTTCGGCCGGAGTCATGTTGTCCAGACTAAGATGGGGGCGTTCATTGTTGTAGAATTCGATCGCACGGCGGACGGCCTTTCGGACTTCCTCGATTGAGCGGAAAGCGAAATCCTTCAGCAGCTCATTCTTCATGATCCCATTCTCACGTTCTGCTACTGCATTGTCTTTCGGATCGCTGTCCTCGGTCATGCTGATGCGGATTCCTTCGACTCCGAGCAGGATGCTGGTGTAGGCGTAACTGACGAACTGAGAGCCTCTGTCAGAATGAAGAATCAGATCGACAACATCTTCTTCCACCAATCGTTCAAGTGCCATCTCGAGGCTTTCGATACAGTATTTTGTCTCTAACGAATCTCCTACACTCCAGCCGATGATCTCTTTTGTGTAGTAGTCAGTTATGAGCGTCAGATAGCAGAATATATACGTTCCTTTTTCGTAGTCAAGCCAGATCGGGATGTAGGTGATGTCCGTTACCCATACCTGATTTTTCCTCACGGGAATCAACTCCTTTATCAGGTTCGGCCACGTAGGAAGTCCGTGTGTAGAGTCTGTCGTCCGAGGCTTTCTTATTCTTTTTCTGACGTTTAGTCCGTATTTTGAAATGATAGCCTCCATCTTCGTGCGCCCTACCTAATCTTCGTAGTCCTTGCCGAAACGCCTCTGGTAGATGAGCTGAAGTTTTTCGCCGCCGATGCCTGGATCCAGCTGACGTATCTCCCGGACAAACTGTACGACTATCTCTTCCGTTTTCAGCTGCCTTTCCAGTGTATCGCCATGCTGATAGTATGCTTGCCAGCTTTTGCCAAACAGCCTGCAGATGATTGCCATGGTCTGACCTTCGGCCTTCTCTGCGGCAAGTCTCTTTACTGCTTGGCACCAGATTTTTTTCTGATCGCGATGCTGAAGGTCT
>JAZRYU010000168.1:0-2292 GCA_045600885.1 Prevotella sp. | reverse complement strand
GGATCCTTCACTTTCTTGTATAGGTTGCCGATGAAAGTCTTTCTGGCGGTATGACTGGTTGCCACATCGCATATTGGCTTCAGTTCTTGCTCATGGGTGAGTTTGTTAAGCAGTACGACCTTTCGGCTTATTTCAAGATGCTGGAGTATCTTGCGTATGATCTCGTTGTATTTCGCAAGGTTGAAATCAGGAACGAGTCTGTCCTTCACGTTCTCGTACATGGCAATGATAGCCTTTGCCTTCTCATTGAGAGGTACACGGATGGTACGGGGCAGATTATGTTTGGTCTTACGTGCAATGTATTCAATAGCTCCATTCACCACATTGGCTTTCATCATTGAGTGGAGGTCGCCGACACGGCAGCCAATCATACATTGCAGCATGAAGATGTCACGATAGACACGCATGGATTCGGGACAATCAGAAAGGTCTGCGTAATAGACCTTGTCTCGCTCTTCAAGTGTAAGGTAGAACGGAGGACCATAAATCTCCTTCGGCATCTCAAATGTGGCAAACGGATCATTCTGAGTGTATTTATTCGTGATGCACCAGTTTATAACCGTACGCAACCTTTGGAACACGGCACGCAGGGAGTTATCGCATAGCGGTAGCATAGGCTTGGTAAACTTGTAGACCTCATAGAACTTAGGGAAGAGAGTGAAATATACGCACTCATGAGAGATGAAATCCTGCAAGTCTCTCAAATCCTCAACAGTCATAAGCTCTATGTTCATGACATAACCACGCTGCTTCAGAATCTCGCGCTTGTATCTCTCAAAGCGTTCCACCTTTCGGGCGATGCCCTTCAACTTGTTGGATGTGGTGGTTTCCAACGGATGATTATCGGCATACTCGAAGATGCGTGTTGAAAACAGGTTCTTGTCGGACTTGTTACCGTGAGGCTTGTTGATATTTGGGTGATGGTATTCCTCTATGACACTTTTGAGCCATGCACCATCAGCACCGCGATAGTATTTCTCGGAGATAAGGTTCTTGATGTCATGCACAGCCTTGTCAAAGGCAAGTCGTTTGCTTTCTGAAACGAGAGATACACGAGGTTTGTAGCCCTGGAGTTCTGCACTCCAATGATTAGGATTGATGGATAGTTCGCTAACGGCTTTCATGTCGGTCTTTCCGTCACGCACACGGAAGAACACGTGTGCCTTGTCGGAAGTATTGTTTTTTGCAGAGGTACTGCGTATAAATGCTGTTACTTTCATATAGTGTATAATATATTATATATAAGGTGTTACGTTAGTTTATCATGTTTACGAGTTCTTGCTTGGTCTCTTCATCAATCTCTCGGTATCGTGCGAATGATCGACTGGCGTGCACATGACCAGTAAGGGAACTGATTAGAAGAGGGTCTTTTACCTTCTTGTAGAGATTACCGATGAATGTACGTCTTGCCATGTGGCTTGATGCTACATCGCAGATAGGCTTCTGCTCATTCTCGTTGGTCTTACTGTTAAGGATGGTAACAGTTCGGTTTATCTGGCATTTCTTCAATATTTTACGGATGCCTTTATTGTATTCTCCAGTCTGTTTACGAGGGAAGATTGTATCAGAATCCTTTTTGCCCACCTTGCGCTTACGGAGGATTGCCATAGCCTTGGAGTTAAGCGGAACCTGGACAGCTGCTGTCGTTTTCTTCTTTGTCTTCTGTGGTACGAAAGAGAGAACACCCTTATGTATATTCTCGAAGGTGAACTTGAACAGATCGCTTAAACGACAGCCGACAAGGGACTGGAAGATGAACATGTCACGATAGAGGTCAAGTGTAGGATTGTCGCTGAAGTCTGCATCATAGATTATGTTGCGTTCCTCCAAGGTCAGATAATATGGTGTGCCGTATGTGGGGTCAGGGATGGTGAACGCATCACATGCCTTGTTGGTGGTGATGCCTTGCCTTATGCACCAATGATGGACAATACGTAGATGGTGCATGATGTTAATGACTCCTGTTCTTGACAGTTCCCTTGGCTTTCGGGTTCCGAAGTCGAACTGAGCATAGAACTCTGGGTATTCCTCACGCAGATGCCACTCATTGACGACATAGTCGCGGAAGTCCTCAAAGTCATCTGCCTGTATGGTCTCAACGTGCAATTCGTATTCTTCATTCCTTTCAATCTCTCTCTTGAAGGCAACGAATCTGTTCAGTTTGTTAATGGTGGGAATGAATGCCTTCGAAGAACTAATTTCCATAGGATGCTCATGTCGATATTGCTCAATCCTTTCTGAAAAGGTAGGGAAGGATGACTCCTTTCTCTTCGGGTTGATGCAATTGGCAAC
>JAZRYU010000167.1:0-11292 GCA_045600885.1 Prevotella sp. | reverse complement strand
AATTGTTTTCTAATGTTTCCGTTTTCTGCGTTTGGCAGTTTTCTGGGAGCTTGCGACCGTTTTCCTGCGCCCACTTATCAGCGACAATGGGAAAAATCAAGCGCGTTTTCTGTTAACATTATTTTACCGGACAGTAATAATAGCAAAAAGATTTAACCCGCGAATTGCTTCGCGAGTTAAATCTATAGAGTTATTTCTTCTCTGGGAAAGGTTTCATGCCAGTGTAGCGGCTTTCGATGTTAGTGTAGAAGAACTGTGTGCCGTATGAATCGTAGTGATTCCAGTTCTTGAGTACATCGTAATTAACAGCACTCTTAGTCAGATGCTTGTTAATAATCCACATTGTACCCACCTTCCAGTTGCTTTCGAAAGGCTTGTCGGCATTGTTTGCAATTACTACATTGTCGTAGTAGAGGTGGTAATTGTCGTTAAAGGCGCTTTCGCTTTCCTTGTGGCAGTCGTCGTTGAGAGTCATCACGTGCATCTTGCCCTCTTCTAGTCCGCTGAGGTTGAAACCAACGCTCTTCAGAATCTCCTCCAAAGAGTAATGTTTGTTTCCTGACTTTGACTTGATGTTTGGTATGTTCTCGTTATCAGGAGAATTGTAGTAGTCGTAGATGGCTTTTGCTTCCTCCTTGGTGAGAGATCTCTTGAGTGCAGTGGCACTTGTGATTCTCTGTACGCCCTTGTCGCCGTACATAAACTGCGCAAGACTCTTGTAGCGCATTGATGTGTTGTCTGGGAACCATGGGTGGCTAAGCATATCGCGCACCTTTGTGCTCTTCTTGAACACGATGTTAGCACCCTTTATCTGGCAGACGATGCGGTCGTTGTGGCGCTTAACAGTCTCTTTGTCTTTGTAGAACTCGCAGAAATCCTCAAATGCCTTGGTGAGTTCTTCAATTTGTGGTCTGCGGTCAGTTCGTTTGTCCTTTTCCCAATAAGCCTTGGTGAGGGCATAGCCGGCGAAGGCTGTGATGATGTCGCCCTGACGGAGTTCATCGCGCTTGTCGTAGCCCATGTGTTCCCATGGTGTGGTTTGGAAGATCCAGTAGTCGTAGATTTGGGTAATATCCAATTGGTTTGAATTGTTTTTATACGGAGTAAGCGTGAGGAATTCTTTTGTAGTGTAATCTACGTTGTTTTTATTGATCACTACTCTCTGCCAATCGTCAAGGACTCTATTAGCAGTGACTGTGTCGCCTGCTTCCAAATGCTGATAGTAAGAAGCCAGGAACGTTGCATTGTGAGATCTGAGAGTGATGAGATTCCTCAGACGTTCCTCGAATATCTTAGAGTACTCCATGTCGTTGAGTTTCTGGTCTATGCCATGGAGGATGTTTTCCACTCCGGCAAGCTTCATGTTCATGGTCTGGAGTTCACCCATGACGTTTGGTCCCTTTGTGTTAAGCACCTGACTGAGAACATACTGTACGGCAGTCTGGCCTGGTTTCTTTGTTATCTTGTCGTAGTTGTTTGTTACGAACACAGCAAGATTCTTTACAATGCTGAATACTTCGCCTACGATAGCGCGGTTATATTGGCTGTACTGGATTTCGTCGAGTCCCTGTATGTACTGTTTTGGTGAAGATGTGCCGAAGTCGTCATAGACGAAGTCTCTGTCTGTAGATTCAAGTGAGTCTTCTGCTTCCACGTCGTTCTCAAATTCGAATGTTTCCTGCTGAAGTGGTTCGCAGAAGTCGTCTTCTTGTGTGCAACTTGTGAAGCCTAATACAGCAGCTGTTGTAGTCATTGCGATGATTGCCATCGCCTTAGTTGTATTGATGAGATTACCGAAAGTTTTCATAATTTTAAGTTTTATGTTTTGGTTTTTGGTTTATAGTTTTAAGTTTTGGAGACCTCCCCCTTGTGAGGGAGTCGGAGGGGGCTTGTTTCTGTTCAACGTTGCAAAGGTATGGGGTTAAAAAAAAGATTTGCAAACAGTATATGAAAAGAAAACGTACAATCTGTGAAATTCACAAATTATACGTCTTATTCATTTCTTGTACGGATAATCCGTTATTTTCGTCTATATCAGATAAAATTCTATTATCATAGGATCTTTGCAAGAAATAGTAGCGGAAATGTTTGGCGGTTACGGAATAATTGATTAACTTTGTACCAGTTTTCTAAACAATATAAACATCATGGTAGCAAGAGGAAAAAGAACCTGCCGGATTCTGAAGGAGATACGCAGGCAGATAGCAGAAGCTAACGACATAGAGCTCGTTACTTCTGAATGTAAATTCCAGGGCGATTGTCTTGGTACATGTCCTAAGTGCGAGGCGGAAGTGCTTTATCTTGAGGAGCAACTTGAACGCCGCAGGATGCTTGGCAAGGCTGTCTTGCTGGCAGGAATCTCCATGAATGTGCTTACATCAAGTGCAATGACAGATGTTATGCCAACTGCTCAGTATCAGAAGACTGATACCACCATCGTTTCAAACTCAACAGCCAATGCCAGCGGCAAATCAAGTGACGACCAAGAAACAGCTCGGGCGGAAGACAGATTGCTGGGTGATGTATCAGAACATCACCCGACATTTCCAGGTCTAAATAAGTACCTTGCTGAAAATATCCGCTATCCGGACACCGATAAGGAAGGAAGAGTTATTGTCAGTTTTATGGTAGAAACAGACGGCAGCTTGACTGACATAACCGTCCGGAGAGGCATAGCAATGGAACTTGACGAGGAAGCCGTAAGAGTGGTTAAGTCTATGCCAAAATGGATTCCTGGAGAGAGAGATGGGCAGAAGGTAAGAGTCAGGTTCACACTACCTGTTGTTTTCAAAAAAGAAAAGGCAGTAGAGAAACCTAAAACGGAGGCAGCACAGGAAGTAAAGGAGTATGATCTTGTAGGAGATGCACCGGCACAAATGCCTTCATTCCCTGGAGGTTATGATGCCTTGAAGAAGTTCATTGACGAGAACCTCCGCTATCCGCATCCTGATTTCTGTGGAGAGGGAAGGGTAGTAGTTACATTTACCGTTGAAAAAGACGGCAGCTTGACTGACGTATGCGTCGTAAGGAGCATAGCGAAAGAACTTGACGAAGAAGCCGTGCGACTCGTAAAGTCCATGCCTAAGTGGATTCCGGGACAACATTTCAAGGGTAAACCCGCAAGAATGAAATACACACTCCCTATAAGCTTCAAACTGAAATAGTTATATATGAATAGATTTTTTTTGTTATACATACTATTGCTGTGTTTATGCGGCTGCCAAAAATGGAAAAAAGTAACAGGCTGAGTATGCGGATATATAGCCAAACGGTAGAAAAAACCGATAATTTGCCCTATTGATAGGGAAAAATATCGGATAATTTGCCCGTTTGAATAAAAAATCATACCTTTGCAGCATAATTTCCAAACATTATGAGGCATAGATTTCTTTTCAATAAACTTATTGATCATCTTCAAAACAAGAGATTCAGCATTGTTATAGGTGCAAGACAAACAGGCAAATTTCCTTGATTCAGGAATGAGAAACTCACTGACAGGCAATTTCCTCCCTTATGCCTCCAATCCCGATATTGGTACCATTTGGGAGAACCAAGTATTAAGATTGCTTACAGATAGATATGGCATAGAGGAAATTCGTTTTTGGAGAACGACAGAAAAAAAAGAAGTTGACTTTGTGTTGCCAATGCAAAATCCCCCTTTGGCAATTGAGGTAAAGAAAAATTCCGTACAAGCAAAACTCAGCAAATACAAAACATTCACGAATGCTTATCCTGAGTTCGTATTTGACTTCTTTAGCCTTGAACCTTTTACAGAGGAGCTGATAAGAAAATTTTGAACCCCAGGAGAAAATATGCTTCAGCACAAAATAATCACGGGAATAAATGAGAACTATAAATTCAAGGACAGCGTTGTTTATGGGTAAGGTGAGCAAAAAACGAAAAATATGTAGCACTGTTGCACTGAGGTAGGCTAAGTTGTTGATAGTTAAGAGGTTATTCAGTGCAACATACCCCTCTTTATGTTGCACTATGTTACACTTTATGTTGCACTGATGTGCCTTTTCTATAGAAAATGTTAGGAAATGACATTCGTGGTCTTTTGTTTGTAGGGCGAGGATTTTCCGAGCCGTTTGCGGGAATAAAACCTTAATCGCGGCTCGGAAGGTTTAGCTCGGCGGCGCGAAGCGGAAAGCCAAATCCTCGCCCTACAAATCTCTGCCAAAGGATTATGGGGTGTTTTCTTGTAAGGATCTGTTGGTTTTCTTATAAGGATTTACTGGTTTTCTTATAAGAAAAATATTGTCTTCTTGTAAAAATTCATATCCCAAAGCTAAGGGAAATAACTGACATCTACACGCAAAAACAAATCCTTAATCACGGCTCGGAAGGTTTAGCTCGGCGGCGCGAAGCGGAAAGCCAAATCCTCGCCCTACAAATCAAAAAGGGAACGATATACAAGTTGTCCCTTTTCGAGTACCTGATGCCTCTTAGTGGAAACGACGCCCCATGGCGTCGTTAGGGAGCGAACATGAAAAAGCAGCACAGTAACTTAAACTTGCTTTTGCGGCGGATTAACGACTGCCATGGGGCGTCGTTTCCAATTCGACCGTTTGGGGACAACATGTATATTATTGCCATCAAAAAAAACTTTCAGTGCAACATAAAGTGCAACTTAGTGCAACATATTTGGGGGTATGTTGCACTAAGTAATAGTCTGATATTCAGTGTGAAAGAGGGGGTGAGTGCTACAGTGCTACATATTTTCCGAAAAACGCGGCAGACTCCGGAAAATATTTTCCGAAATCTGCCGCGATCTTTTTAATATACCTGATATACCCGCGCTTTCCTCCCGCATGTGTGGGAGGAAAGAGGGGGGCAGTGGCTTACTTCTTCATGTACTTGTTGCCGTTGATGATAACGATGCCGCGGTAGTTATTGTCCACGAGCTTACCGTCAATGCTGAACATCTTAGCATCTGGGTCTTTAGCGAGGATAGCGTCGATGGCACTTGGAATAGCAGGAGTAGTACCAGTGATGAGAGGGTAGCTTTCCTTGTTGTCAGCCTCGTCCAAAGCGTAAACGACAATCTGGTAGCTTGTGCCATCCTCAAGTCCGTCGATAGTGAACTCTGTAGTACCAGTAACAGTGCCCTTTGTCACCCATGCTTCGCTGATGTAGCAGTCGATCTGGTATCTCATGGCAGCCTCAGCTGTCTTGTCGTCAGTAGCAGGGTTCCACTTGATGCTGATGCTGTTCTCTGTTGTACCTGTTATGGTAACTGTAGGATCAGCAGGGAGAGTAGGTTTTGTTACGTCAACTTCAGCGAGTGTAGTGACTGTAAAGGCATCGTAGTCAACGATGTTGCCGTCCTTGTCTATTGCAGAGATCTTGATTTCGTATTCTGTAGCAGGGTCAAGACCTGTGATTTCTGTAGATGTTTCAGCGTAAACATAGAAATCCTTCACGTCTGAAGTAGTCTTGTTTGTGTAAAGTACAAAGTACTCCATCTTGTCGGCAGTAGTGTTATTGTCAGTGGCTGCTGTCCAAGAGAGCTTGACAGAAGATTGAGTAATATCCACAATCTTTACTACCTTGTCAGAAATAACAGGAGGAATGATGTGAGGATTCTCACCGGCGAGTATTTCTACTTCAAAGCAGAGTTCTCCGTAGTCTTCTGCAATACCCATGAGAGTAGCATTGAATTCTGCACCGTTAGGCGATTCTATGTAGCAGTTGTTGAAGGTGATGCTTGAGAAGTTCACCATAGCGCTTGGCTTTGCTCCAGTAGCCTTTACGTGGATGTTTGCATTCTCAAGAATAAGAGCTTTCTCATGATTGTTCAGTCCGATGATGCCACTGTTTCCTTCTGAGTCAATAGTACAGCCCTTGATAGTCATTGGAATATCTACAGCATAGATGCCGAGACCGTATGTGCCTGTGCTCTTCAGGTAGAGCTTGCCAGATCCTGCACCGTCAATAGTGAAGCTTGTCTTGCGAGCAGTGATGCAGTTAGATGAAGAGTTGATGTAGTTGTTGCCAATAAGCTTGAGCGTGATCTCTTCATCGGCAATGATGCCTGATGTTGCGGCATTGATAGTAGCATTGCTGAGCGTGAGTACCTTTGTCGTTGGGTCATACTTGGCAGTACCGCTGGTTACAGGAATGTTTGTGTAGTTCTTAGATGTAACACTCACGTCGTCAATCTTAATTTCATAATTCTTTACACCGATTCTCATTTCAGGGCAGAGTGTAGTTCCATCTACTGTGATGCCCTTGAGCGTTGAGTTATATACAGCTTTCTCTGGATATGCAATGTCCACGCCGTTCTTTAATGTCAGTGTCTTCACACCTTTGAGAGCACCGGCTTCGGTGTTAGAAAGACTTGACTTTGCTGTAACGGTAGCATTGTCAACAGTCAGTGCCTGCTTACCACCTCTACCGATTAAGCCAGAAGAGCCACCTGTGAAATCAACAGAACAGTCCTTGATGAGAAAATCTGGCTCAAACATCATTGAGCAATAGCCCAAGGAAGCATCTGTTGGAGAAGTGACGCTGAGCGAACCGTCGTTCTTACTACTGATGGTGATAACAGAATTGTCAACAACAGAACCTGTGAGGAATATGCCGTGTCCTTTTGTAGTAGTGATTGTATTAGAACCAGTCAGGTCAATCTGTGGAGTCATATTGTCAGAATAGATGCCAGGACTTGTTGACTTGATGGTTGCCTTGTTCAGGTTGATGTTCTTGAAGCCTTCGAGAGCACCGTGGTAGAGACCATTGTTCTTGATGTTGGCATTAACGGTAGCGTTGTTAATGTTGATGGTACCCTTACTTGGACTATAGATACCGAATTCCAGAGCAGTAGTGTTTACCGTACAGTCTTCGATAGTAAGCTTGCCGTTACCGTAGTTCTGTATAGGTGTATAGGTGTTAACACCAGTGCCCTTGACATACTTTGTCTCTACGTTCAGAACAGCACTTGCAGTAGAAGAGCTTTTCTTGATGGTTACGTCTGTATTGCTGATATAGATACCAGAGGCGTTGTCAGAGAGGATCTTTGTGCTTGCCCCCAGCAGGATAGTTGTTGGTTTTCCGCTCTTGATGCTGATGACATTACCGGTGTATCCTAAGTCTCCATGAATGCTGAGGGTGTTTGTCGTTGGGTTGTATGTTGTGTTATACCAGAGAGACTCGTAGTTTCGAGTGTTGATATCCTTGCCCATTACGGAGATGCCGTATGAAGTAGGAGCGATTGTCACCTTGCTGTTGCAAGCAGTACCATCACTATTCACGAAGGTCTTCCTTGTAGCGTTGAAGCTGACGCCAGTAGGATTTGTGATGCCGCAGCTGGTGGAAGTACAGTTGTTTATATCCAAAAAGGTTGTGCTGCCTTTGCCATCCAAAACTATGTCTGAATTGTTGAATACCACACTTCCTCCGCGCATAGCGCTGATAGGGTAAGATGGGGTAGTGATGTTTGCCGTAATGTGGTCAAACTCAACCGTAGAACCGTCAAAGAGCTGGATGCCAGGCTGACCAGATGCTGTGATATTGATTGTACCATTACCTTCAAGGCCCATGAACTTATATTTGTGACCACCTCTAAGAGCGACAGCACTGTATCCAGTTGGCTTCTGCTCAAAGCTGACAGTTGCGTCCATTACGTCAATGGTCAGATCCTGGTTTGCTTCAATGCTGCGTTCACCTGAAGTGGTGTTTGTGAAAGATCCGCCGTAGAGTTCAAGTGTCTTGCTGCCCTTGCTGTATTTCACGAGTTCGTCGCCCAAAATATCAGAAGCATTATCTGGTGTTACGTGTGTGCCGTTAACCCAGAGAGGGTAGCCATATGCAAGGGTAACATGCGTTGCATGAGCAGTACCTGTAGAATAAGATACGAAAGTGTTCTCGCTATCCTTCCACACACCCGCTCTTGGGTAGGTGAGACAAGTATTCTCAGGGAGATTCATTGTTTTGAATCCATAGATGCCAGCCTTTATTGCTGTTGCATCGATTGTCAATTTTTCATATGTACAAGTCAAGCTGTGTGTTTTATGATAGTCGTAGATGGCATAATCTCCACTAGAAGTGGCTGTTATTTTACCCGGAGCAATAATTTCTATGTCTCCTTGAGTATATATGGCGGAAGACGTATTGTTTGAACCAGTATATTTCACGGTAAGATCGACACCAATGGATCCGCTCGCACAAATATAGTTTGTTTTTCTTGAGAGGAAGGCTATTGCATCACGTGTACCACTTGCCTCAACGGTGCAAGTTCCACCGATTCGGAGATAACAGTTTTCTGTCTCACCGAAATAGATACCGTAATCGTTACCAGAGGCTTTGATGGTGGCATCAGTCAATATCAGCATTTTTGTAGTCGGGATATACTGCACTTTACCCGTAATACCAGGACCCGTGATGTTGTCCTTGTTGTCGTCCGTCACTTGGGTGCCGGCAATCTTGATGTTGTAGTTTGCCGCGTTCAGTCCGATCGCGCAGAACAACAAGGTTAATAATGTTAATAACTTTTTCATAATGTTTTGAATTAGTTGTGATTAATGTTATTTTGGTGCAAATTTAATTTTAAAATGTAAGAAAAAGGCACTTTCCCCGCTTTTCTTGCCCCAACAGCAGCCTTTTGTTTATTTTTTTTGATTTTGCAATCTCTGCTTTGCAAATTAGGTTAAAAAAGGTTAGAAAGTCGTGGGTTGAGCTGGAAAGGGAAGAAGAAATGCGCAACCCTGGATTCATAAAAAAATGAAACATTAACCAAGAAGCCCCAAAGGGGCGACATAATATTATATAATGTCACCCCTTTGGGGTTACAGGTGGGAAACTTTAGTCACTTACTTGTCCAAAGTGTAGGGCGAGGATTTCCTCGCCCTACAAACATAATGGTCAAAATTTTTGCCTATACAAACTCTTTCGCAGCCTTTACAATGCCTTCTGCGTCAAGTCCGTAGTGGTGGAAGATTTCTGTGTTTGTTCCGTGGATGACGTTCTCGTCTGGGATGCCGAGGATCTTTACTGGCACAGGAGCTTCAGAGATGATCTCGCAGACCATTGCACCGAGTCCGCCGAACTGAGAGTGCTCCTCGACAGTGAGGATCCTGCCTGTCTCACGAGCTGCCTTGATGACCGCCATCTCGTCGCATGGCTTTACGCTGGCGAAGTCGAGTACTCGTGTGGAGATTCCCTCTGCTGCGAGCTGCTTTCCTGCCATGTAGGCGTGATAGACAGTCTCACCGGTAGCGATGATGGTAAGGTCTGTACCGTCCTGAAGCATCTGTGCCTTGCCAATCTCGAAGTGGCAGTTGGTGTCGTCATAGACATCAGGAATGGCTGCACGACCCACGCGAACGTAGCAAGGGTAAGGGTAATCCACGAGCTGCTTTACGAGTTGGCGTGTCTGGCGCCAGTCAGAAGGCAGCACAACGTGCATTCCAGGGAACGTGCGGAGTGCGGCAATGTCGTGGAGAGAGTGGTGAGTGGCACCGAGAGCACCATAGGCTACACCACCGGAAACGCCAAGTATCTTGACAGGGTTTTCGCTGTAAGCGAGATCCACCTTCACCTGTTCAAGCGAACGTGCTACATAGAAACATGCGGGTCCGCAGCAGAAGACTTTCTTTCCGCTATGTGCCAGTCCGGCAGAGATGCCGACAGCGTCCTGCTCAGCGATACCACATTCTACAAACTGCTCTGGAAGTTCCTTGGCATAGTCGCCAAGAGTCACCGAACCGCGAGCATCACTGGTTACGGCGATAATATCTTTGTCTTGCTTTGCCAACTCAAGGAGAGTGTCGGTAAAAGCTTTTCTACATGCTATCATCTTGATGATTTACAGATTTACAATTTACTGATTTACTGATTCAACTTTCGCAAGTTCACATGTAATTGATTATAAGATGTTTATTAAGATTTTTGTTTGGATTTCGTGCCGTAAGGCGATCCAAAATAAAATCGACCTTAAAAGCGACGCACTGGAGCGTATTTTGGTGAGGATTATTGTTTAAGATTTTATTCATTTGAACTATGATAAATTCCCGCAAACGGCTCGGAAATCCTCGCCCTACAAGTGGAAAAATCTAAACGAAAAATCTCAACTGAAAATGCGCTCGAATACCTCGCTTTTGGGAAGGCCTTTTAGAGGATCGTCGCAAGCTCCTCGAAATCTTAACAAAAATCTTTATAAAAATCTAATTTTTACATGCGAAACTTGAGTTTCCTGATTTACAATTTACTGATTTTTCGGAGTCCAATTTCTTGCGCTCCGCAGGTGCTCAGGCGAGCAAGCTCGGAGTCCTGATTTTTTCAATCCTTGCCTCAATCTCGGCAATACCCTGCTGATACTGCTCTTCGTTAGGCATACCGTGGTGCCACTTGGCGATGTTCTCCATGTAAGAGACGCCGAAGCCCTTTGTGGTGTGAGATACGATGAGGTGTGGCTTGCCGTTGGTATAATCGATATTGTCAAGTGTGCGGACTATTTCGTCGATGTCATCGCCATTGATCTCAACAACGTCCCAACCGAAGGCTGTCCAGCGGTCTTTTACGGAATCAATCTTCATGACATCCTCAGTATCGCCAGAAATCTGGAGGTGGTTGCGGTCGATGACTGCCACGAGGTTGTCAAGGTTGTAATTGCTACCAGCCATAGCTGCTTCGTAGATAGAGCCTTCGCCCTGCTCTCCGTCGCCCATGACGACGAAGGTCTTGTACTGCTTCTTATCCATCTTTGCCGCAATAGCCATTCCCACGCCGATAGGCAGACCGTGACCGAGAGCACCGGTGTTTACTTCAATGCCAGGAACCTCGATGGTTGGGTGGCCCGAAAGTGGTGAGAGATACTTGCCGAGAGTGTCTGTGACCTCCTTCTTAAGGAATCCTTTAGCCTCAAGAACGGCATAGAGAGCCTCTACGCAGTGGCCTTTTGACAGGACGAAACGGTCGCGGTCAGGATTCTTTACGTCGTTAGGATCCACATTCAGGGTATGGAAATATAGTGCAGTCAGCATGTTCATCACGGAGAGGTCTCCGCCGATATGACCAGCCTTAGCATTATAAACGATTTCCAACAGTCGTTTGCGGTTTATCTCCGCCTGTAGTTTCAAATTCAACATCTTAATGATTTACAGATTTACTGATTTACAATTTACAATTTACGGATTTAAGTAGGTTAAGCCCTATGACTTGATATTATAACAGAAAACAGGGCTTTAATGTTTACTTTATCGCTACTTTGGGAGCCCTTGGAAAACTCCTGACGGAGAAAACCCCTTAACGGAGAAAACAAAAACAAAGAAAACTCACCGCGGAATTGTTTTC
>JAZRYU010000166.1:0-42329 GCA_045600885.1 Prevotella sp. | reverse complement strand
TCCTTTTTACAACAAAGGTAAGAAGATTTTCCGTATTGAAAGAATAGATTCTTAACTTTTTCAAAGTATCAAGCATCTAATCTTCTAGCTCTCTAGATATATAGCTGATTTTTCGACTGCAAACTTAGAGTCGTTAATGGGTGGATTTGTTTTTGCGGCGGCTTAACGATGCCATGGGGCATCGTTTCCATAATACCGCAAACAGTAACCTTAAAAATGCGAAGGGTTATTAAATGAAAATTGCACAAAAGGGTCAGACCCTTTTGTGCAAATTTTATTATTAAATAGGCTACACCTACTTATTATACTATGATATTACTTCAAGTTCTTGAGGAGCGAAGTGATAGAAACCTTGTCCTCGATGAGAGAGCATAGGTCAGAGATCTTAACGCGCTGCTGTTCCATTGTGTCGCGGTCGCGGAGAGTTACGCAGTTGTCTTCGAGTGATTCAAAGTCAACGGTTACGCAGTAAGGTGTACCAACGGCATCCTGCTTGCGGTAACGCTTACCGATAGATCCCTTCTCGTCGTAAGAGACATTGAAGTGGAACTTGAGCTCGTCCATGATCTCCTTTGCCTTCTCAGGAAGACCGTTCTTCTTAACGAGTGGCATTACGCAGAGCTTTGTTGGTGCGAGAGCTGCTGGGAGGTGGAGCACAACGCGTGTCTCACCATTCTCAAGCTTCTCTTCCTCGTAAGAGTGGCACATTACAGAGAGGAACATACGGTCAACGCCGATAGATGTCTCAATAACGTAAGGAACGTAGCTCTCGTTAGTCTCTGGGTCGAAGTACTTGATTGACTTGCCTGAATACTTCTCATGCTGAGAGAGGTCGAAGTTTGTACGAGAGTGGATACCCTCTACCTCCTTGAAGCCGAATGGCATCTTGAACTCTACGTCAGTAGCTGCGTTAGCGTAGTGAGCAAGCTTGTCGTGGTCGTGGAAACGATAGTTCTCTGCGCCGAAGCCGAGGTTCTGATGCCAAGCCATACGAGTTTCCTTCCACTTAGCGAACCAGTCAAGTTCTGTGCCTGGCTTTACGAAGAACTGCATCTCCATCTGCTCAAACTCACGCATACGGAAGATGAACTGACGAGCAACGATTTCGTTACGGAAAGCCTTACCAATCTGAGCGATACCGAATGGAATCTTCATGTTACCTGTCTTCTGTACGTTGAGGTAGTTTACGAAGATACCCTGAGCAGTCTCTGGACGGAGGTAAACCTTCATAGCTGCATCGGCAGAAGCTCCCATCTCAGTAGCGAACATGAGGTTGAACTGGCGAACATCTGTCCAGTTGCGTGTGCCAGAGATAGGGCAAACGATTTCCTCGTCAAGGATAATCTGCTTGAGCTCCTCGAGGTTGTTGTCGTTGAGAGCCTTTGCGAAACGCTCATGGAGAGCATCGCGCTTCTCCTGATTCTCAAGAACGCGAGCATTTGTAGCGCGGAACTGTGCCTCGTCGAAAGCATCGCCGAAACGCTTAGCTGCCTTTGCTACTTCCTTGTTAATCTTCTCGTCGTACTTAGCGAGCTGGTCCTCGATGAGAACGTCAGCACGATAGCGCTTCTTTGAGTCGCGGTTGTCGATGAGTGGGTCGTTGAATGCGTCAACGTGGCCAGAAGCCTTCCATATAGTTGGGTGCATAAAGATGCAAGAGTCGATGCCCACGATGTTGTCGTGAAGAAGCACCATGCTCTTCCACCAATAGTCTTTGATATTGTTCTTCATCATTACGCCGTTCTGACCGTAGTCGTAAACAGCGCCAAGTCCGTCGTAGATTTCTGAACTTGGGAATACGAAACCATACTCTTTACAGTGAGAAATGATTTTCTTGAAAACGTCTTCTTGCTGTGCCATATTTTGTATTTGGTTTTTTAGTTTTTGCGCGCAAAGTTAAGGAAAAAATCCATAATTCAAGGCAAAAAGGCATGAATAATTGATTTTGAGGGCTGATTTCTTAATCTAAAAGTTCGCTGAGACGGCTGATAATGCGGTCTGGAGCCACTTCTTTAAACTTATCATGCTCGTCGCTCCACGGCTCTCCCTTTATCCAAACGGCTGTACAACCGAGCTTTTTGGCAGGCGCAATATCCTTCGTAAGATGGTCGCCAATGACGATTGTCTCTTGCGGCTTTGCCTTCATTCTTTCCATGCAGAGAGCAAGCAGACGAGGGTCTGGCTTACGGATGCCAACAGTGGCTGATTCCACAACTGCGCTGAAGAACTGGCGTAGATTGAACTCAGCGAGAACGGCTTCGATATTGCCATAGAAATTGCTTACAAGTCCGAGGCTATGGCCTTGCTCATGGAGGTGTTCAAGCACTTTCCGGCTTTCTTCTATGCTGTCTTCTGTCTGGGAATAGAGATCATCGAGAAGCTGCCTATGAAGCCTTTCTGATGAAGACTGACCACAAGACGGCTTTCCTTCTTCTCCTTCAGAGAAATAGCCAAGATGCTCCAGTTGAAGCCTTAGCTTAAGGGATAGGGTAGTGTGGAAGGTGTCAGTAGGAGAAATGACAGCATGAGAACCAAGATAACGCTCCGCAAAGACATAAGCCTCACGAAACGTCTCTTCACAAATAGGCACGCCTGCTCTTTCGTAGGCGTGCCATATAGTTTTTCCCCAATGATTTCCCGGTGTGTCTATCGTTGCACCGTAATCAAATATATAGTTCATTATGGGCTTCTTTAGCTCAAGAATCCGAGCAGAGCACCAGCAGCAACGGCAGAACCAATCACACCAGCTACGTTAGGACCCATAGCGTGCATGAGGAGGAAGTTGCGCTTGTCGTACTCAAGACCAAGGTTGTTAGAGATACGAGCACTCATAGGTACGGCAGAAACGCCGGCGTTACCGATGAGAGGGTTGATCTGGCTGTTCTTAGGCAAGAAGAGGTTCATCAACTTAACGACGCAAACACCTGAAGTGGAAGCTACGACGAAGGCACAAGCACCTACGAAGAAGATGAAGATAGTGTTGAGAGTAAGGAACTCAGAAGCCTGAGTAGAGCAGCCTACTGTAAGACCGAGGAGCGAAACGATGACATCGTTCAGAGCAGAGCCGGCAGTCTTAGCCAAACGTGTAGTCTTACCAGATTCTTTCAGAAGGTTTCCGAAGAAGAGCATACCGAGGAGTGGAAGACCAGAAGGCACGATGAATGTGGTCAGGAGAAGACCGATGATAGGGAAGAGGATGCGCTCAGTCTGAGAAACCTGACGAGGAGTCTTCATCTTGATGACGCGCTCCTTCTTTGTAGTGAGAAGACGCATCAAAGGTGGCTGAATCACAGGAACGAGAGCCATGTAAGAGTAAGCACAAACGGCGATGGCACCCATGAGGTTAGGGCAGAGCTTACTAGAAAGGAAGATGGCTGTAGGACCGTCAGCACCACCGATGATGGCGATACCAGCTGCCTGGTTAGGCTCGAAGCCGAGAGCGAGAGCTGCCATGTAAGCACCGAAGATACCAAACTGAGCAGCAGCACCGATAAGCACGAGCTTTGGATTGGATATGAGGGCAGAGAAGTCTGTCATGGCACCAATGCCAAGGAATACAAGTGGCGGATACCAGCCCTGACGAACGCCCTGATAGAAGATGTTCAGTACGGAATGATCTTCATAAAGACCGATTTCCAGACCAGCATCAGCGCGGAAAGGAATGTTTCCGAGAATGATACCAAGTCCGATAGGTACAAGAAGAAGTGGCTCGAAGTCCTTCTTGATGGCAAGCCAAATGAAGAACATACCAACGGCAATCATGACAAGATTCTGCCATTCAGCATTGGCGAAGCCTGTATATGAAAGAAACTCTACGAAGTTTTCTGAAATAAATTCAAACATAATGGGGATTTACAATTTTCAAATTTACAATTTACGGATCTGTTATCCGATTACTACCAATGGAGTTCCTTCCATTACTGAGTCGCCCTTGCCAACGAGAATCTGCTTAACAGTACCGTCGCACTCAGCTTCGATGTTGTTCTGCATCTTCATAGCCTCAAGGATAACGACAGTATCGCCAGCCTTAACAGCCTGACCAACAGTGCACTTAACGTCTGTGATAGTACCAGGCAGTGGAGCTGTAACCTGAGAACCGCCAGCAGTAGGTGCAGCGGCAGGAGCAGGAGCGGCAGCAGGGGCAGCAGCTGGAGCTGGAGCAGGAGCGGCAGCAGGAGCACCTTCAGCAGCGATGACTACCATGAGAGTGCCTTCCATAACAGAGTCGCCCTTGTTTACGCAAACCTCCTGGATAACACCGTCGCACTCAGCCTCGATGTTGTTCTGCATCTTCATAGCCTCAAGGATGATGATAGTGTCGCCAGCCTTAACCTTCTGACCTACAGAGCACTTAACATCAGTGATTGTTCCAGGGAGTGGAGATGTAACCTTAGTAGCACCGCCAGCGGCAGCAGGAGCAGCAGCTGGTTTGCTTGCAGGAGCAGCAGCTACAGGGGCAACGTAAGCGATAGAGTCAGCCTGAGCAGCAACTTGTGCTACCTGAGGACGAGAAACAGTAACTTTCTGAGTAGGCATAGCGTGGAGCTTCTCTTCAGTCTCTACCTCGTAAGCCTGTCCGTTTACCATGATCTTTGCAAGCTTGCCTTGCACGTCTGTTATTTCAACATTATATTCTTTTCCGTTGATGATATATTTAGCCATAATATTATTTACTGTTTAGACGATTATGTGATTCTTGTTTATTGCTCTGAAAATAGAAAGGTCTTTTTTACCAATGAGACTTAGGAGCATTAGAAGTTCTCATTGACCAAGGAGACTGCTTAGGCAGAACGGTGATGACGCCAGATTCCTCTACGTGAACGTCGTCCTGATAGTCCTTGATTGCCATAGTGATGGCAGCGATAACCTCAGGAGTAATCTCCTCCTTCTTCTCCTCAGCGGCTTTCTTTGAAGCGGCAGCGGCAGCCACAGGAGCAGCAGGATTATCCTCGTCATCATCGTCGTCGTTATGGCGAACCATTTCGAGCTTGATGTTCTCCGGCTTATCCATATCGATAACCTCCTTGAGGTGCTTACTGCGGTTCATGAATCGTCCGAGCAGCCAGAAGGCAATATAGAGAAGGGCAAGACAAGTGAATACAACACCCATGGAGAGTATTGTGATACCGAATCCGTGAGGGTCGTCTTTCTTCAGCTTAGCAATCTTGCTTTCCGTAGGACCAGAGATGTTGGCTGTGCCAGGAGAAACAAACTCAGGCTGTTTCTGCTCCCATACGATCTGCTTATCCTTATTCTTTATGCGTGCGAAAGAACTGTTTTCCGCAAGAACAGGAACCGTGACAGAGTCGATAAGGTCAACAGCATTTCCGTCGAAGAGCGCAATCCACATAGTGGTGTCAGGATTAACCTGAGCATCGAGGTGCATGTCGCTTTTAGCTGGATTGGAGTTCAGGAAGTAGAGTACATGCTCCTGAGCAGAGAGAGACGTGCGCTCACTGCCATTAGGAATCTGACTCATCATCTTGATTCTTTCCGGAACAGAAAGACCCTCATCGAGAGTTGCCTTGTTAGTCGTGATATACATTCCGCGTATATCATAAGTTGAGAAGGACGTGTTAGCAAGTTCAATCCATGGTAGCTTAGTGCCATATTCATCGAGCATGCTTTCCTTGTTGTTTGTCAGCACCTCGTTAATCTTGATGTTCTTCGCACCTTGTGCAAAAGAGGATGCGTTGAAAAGAGTGATCAACGAGAGAAACAAAAAAATGCGTTTCATGAATGATTTTTTGTAAGTGTTGTTAATTTAAGGTATCTGGCGGATTATTCCGCTTGAGATAGTTTTTTCCGCGACAAAATTATAAAAATAATTTATTACATAGAAATGAATTAAGATATTTTTTCGCAAAAAGCAGAAATATTCTTGAAATAACGGAAAATTGTGCATTATTTATGTAATTTTGCACCGCATTTGGTGCCATATTCATGCGTCAACGCGCAAAAAACATGGCATAGGATAACGGAAAATATCAAAACAAAAATACAAAAAAAGATGGAATTATCTTGGCTTACTAATCTTTTCACGGACACGGATTCCATCGCTCACATAGTGTTGCTCTATGCTATGGTGATAGCGGTTGGTGTCTATCTCGGCAAAGTTAAAATTGCCGGAATCTCACTTGGTGTGACATTCGTATTGTTTGCAGGCATTGTGGCAGGTCATTTTGGCATGACAGCCCCAGCAGCGACACTCACCTTCGCTCAGGACTTCGGTCTTATCCTCTTCGTCTTCATGATAGGTCTTCAGGTGGGACCGGGCTTCTTCGAGAGTTTCAAGAAGGGTGGAGTAGAGCTGAACTGTCTGGCGGCGTGTGGCATTCTGCTTAACATCGTTGTGATGTTTGCTTGCTATTACGCTTTCTTTGACACAGACAACAAGATGAACCTGCCAATGATGGTGGGTACTCTGTATGGAGCCGTAACCAACACTCCTGGTCTTGGTGCTGCCAACGAAGCTCTCAACGCAGTCTTCCCTAACGGACAGGTTCCGCCTATTGCCAACGGTTACGCTTGTGCCTATCCTCTCGGCGTAGTAGGTATCATCCTTGCCACAATAGCCATCCGCTTCATCACTCGTGCTAGACTTGAGGAAGAGGAGAAGCAGCTTGAACTGGAAGCATCAGAGAATGCAGACGCTAAGCCTCACTTCCTTAATCTCCGCGTAAAGAACGAGTATCTTGAGGGCAAGTCTATCCAGCAGCTCCGCGACTTCCTTAACCGTGACTTCGTAATCTCACGTATTATGCATGAAGGCAATGTGGTTACTCCTACCTCGCAGAAGGAAGTTCATGTTGATGACCTTCTCTATATTGTTTGTACAGAGAACGATTCTGAGGCTATCGTAGCCTTCATAGGTCCGGAAGAAGAGGTTGACTGGAACATTGACGAGAAGCGTCCAATGATCTCAAAGCGTGTTCTCGTAACAAATCCTAAGCTTAACGGTAAGCGTCTTGTTGACCTTCACCTCTCTCGTCTGCATGGCGTAAACGTGACTCGCGTTACACGTCAGGGCATGGATCTCTTCGCAAACCCTTCTCTCGCGCTTCAGGTAGGCGACAGAATCATGGTTGTTGGTCATGAAGACAACGTAGAGCGAGTAAAGGATATGATGGGTAACTCTATCAAGCGCCTTGATGCTCCAAACATCGCAACTATCTTCGTGGGAATCATCGTAGGTCTTATCTTCGGTTCTCTCCCAATAGCTATCCCAGGAATGCCAGTTCCTTTGAAACTGGGTCTTGCAGGTGGTCCGCTGATCATCGCTATCCTTATCGGCAGATATGGCTATAAGGTGAAGCTCGTTACTTACACTACGACATCAGCAAACCTTATGCTTCGAGAGATAGGTCTTGTGCTCTTCCTTGCTTCTGTGGGTATTAAGGCAGGCGCAAGCTTCGTAGATACGGTTGTTGCCGGCGACGGTTTGCTCTACGTTCTCTGCGGTCTTCTTATCACCGTTATACCTATATTAATAATAGGAACAATAGCAAGACTGAAGTTCAAGTTCAACTACTTCACCATCATGGGTATGCTTGCCGGTACTTACACAGACCCACCAGCATTGGCTTACGCTAACAGCGTTTGTTCAAAAGAGGCACCGGCTGTAGGTTACTCTACGGTCTATCCGCTCTCAATGTTCCTGCGTATCCTCACGGCACAGCTTGTAGTGCTCTTTGCCTGCGGATAAGTATTGAGTTTGGGAATGAAATTCAATTTGTTCTCAAAGATGTAGGGCGAGGATTTCCGAGCCGTTTCGCGATATTAAACCTTAATCGCGGCTCGGAAATCCTCGCCCTACTTTTATCCTTGCCCCACTTTTATCTCCTTGTTCTTACAAGCCTTGCGTTGTCTTAATCCTTGTGTTTCCTCTTTTTGTCTTCTCCGATGTTAATCTTAGGCAGCTCGATCTGATAATGCCAGCCGAGGAGTCGGATGATAACGATAAAGAAGAAAGTGGCCACGGAGATGACGATCTGTGACATTTCTACTCTCAGCAGAAGCGCATAGAAACAGCCGCCGATGATAGATGACATGGCGTAGATGTCTTTCTGGAAGATAACAGGCTTTATGCTTGCCAATGTGTCTCTTACAACACCGCCAGCAACTCCCGTTATGCAGCCCATCATGACAGCTACCCACATAGGCTGACCGCAGTCGAGCGTCTTCTGCAGTCCGGCAATGGTGAAAAGAGCCAGTCCGAGAGTGTCAAAGAAAAGCCACGCTGTGTTCATCTTGTCCATCAGTCGGGCAAAGACCTGCACCAGAACAACGGCAATGAGCGTACAGATGAAATAAACCGGACTCGTCATCCAGAAAGGAGTCTGTCCGAGCATACAGTCACGCAAAGTACCGCCGCCCACGGCAGTCACCCAGGCAAGGACAAAGCCGCCGAAGATGTCGTAGTCTCGTCTGCCCGCCAGTCTGACGCCAGAGATGGCAAAGGCGACCGTTCCGATCAGTTCTATAAGATAAGTAATTGTCATATTTCGGGCGGCAAAGTTACGAATATGTAGCACAATAAGCAAATAAAAGGCAGAAAAATGATGTTCTCCTGTGGTTTATCTTGCTTTTTTGAGATTTTCTCTTTAACTTTGCACGCATAAAAAGCGCATTGCAGCAATACACATCTTAATAAATACACAAAGCATGATAGATACTCACATACATATTGACGGCGAAGAGTTTGCCGAGGATATCAGCGAAGTTGTTACCAGAGCAAAAGAAGCCGGTTGCGAGATGATGCTCGTTCCGGGCATAAATGTTCAGTCGCTTACGGACATTCCTCGCGTCTGCCAGCAGTTCCCAGACTTTATGAAGCCAATGATAGGCTTGCACCCAGAGGATGTGAAGGAAGACTGGCAGCAGGTTCTGCAGCAGATGAAATCCCTTCTGACCTCCTCACAGGTGCGTCGGGATGGTTCTGTCCGGGAGTTAGCTGGGGGCACTTACATTGCCATTGGTGAGGTAGGACTGGATTATTACTGGAGTCGTGAGTTTGAGAAGGAGCAGCTATTTGCCTTCGAGGAGCAGGTGAAATGGAGCATAGAGACACGTCTGCCTCTGATGATTCATTGTCGTAAGGCGCAGAACGAAATGGTAAAACTTCTGCGTAATTACAAGTCGGAACTGCCTGGCGGAGTGTTCCATTGCTTCACTGGAAATGCCCATGAGGCAGAAGAACTGCTTGAGTTTGAGAATTTTACTCTCGGTATAGGTGGCGTTCTTACTTTTAAGAAGAGTAATCTTCCTGATACGCTCAAGGAGGCTGTTCCGCTCTATCGTATTGTTCTGGAAACAGATGCTCCCTACATGGCTCCCGTTCCTATGCGTGGCAAGAGAAATGAGAGCTCTTACATTATTTATATTATAGAGAAGCTGGCTGAGGTTTACTCTACAACGCCTTCCGAGGTTGATAGAGTGACAACGGAAACAGCAAAGCGACTGTTTGGATTAGTATAACTTAAAAAGATAACACTATGAAGAAACTATTTTTCCTTTTTCTGACATTCTGTGCTCTCTGTTCCATGACGCAGGATGATGTTCAGACAATGTTTATGATTGGCGATTCCACAATGGCGAATAAGGATACCACAAAAGGTCCTGAGCGAGGATGGGGTATGATGGTTCAGGAACTGTTTGATGAGACAAAGCTTGTCGTTGATAATCACGCAGTTAACGGTCGTTCCTCAAAGAGCTTTATCGACGAAGGACGCTGGCAGGCTGTTCTTGATAAGATTAAGCCAGGCGATTATGTCGTTATCCAGTTTGGACATAACGATGAGAAGCCTGCCCTTGATCGCCATACTGACCCGGGAACAACATTCGACGCAAATATCCGCAAGTTCATTCGCGAGACTCGTGCTAAGGGTGGAAAGCCTATCGTGTTGAACGCTTGCGTGCGCCGAAACTTCTTCAAGAAAGTTCCTAAGAACGATGACGATGAAGCTCTCCGCAACACTACAGCCGGAGACCCAACCAAGGCAGCAAAGGCTTCTGGTCAGGAGGAAGGCGACACGCTTTATGACACTCACGGCTACTACCGCTATTCACCTCGCGAAGTGGCTCTTGAGGAAGGCGCTCCTTTCGTTGACGCAAACAAACTGACTCATCAGCTTGAGCAGGCTCTTGGTCGTGAGCGCTCAAAGAAGATTCACATGTGGTATGAGGCTGGCGAGATTCCTGAGATTCCAAAGGGACGTCAGGATAATACTCACTATAACATTACTGGCGCAAAAGCTGTAGCACGCTTGCTTGTTGATGGCATGTGCAAGGAAATGCCAGAGCTTTACCGCTATATGAAGGGTGGCAGAATGCCAGGCTTTGGCGGTGGTCGCGGTCCGCAGATGCGTGAGGGTGGCTCGCAGATGCGTGAGGGTGGTCCTCGTGGCAACAGACCTTTCGGCGGCAATCGTCCTCGTGGCGGATGGAACCAGGAAGGTCAGCAGTAAAAGGCTTATTTTGCAATATACATTATACGAAAAAAGAGGGCGAAAGTCCTCTTTTTCTTCTTTTTGTGCCATAAATATGCTAAAAAACTCAATTATGTTTGCATTCCTCAATGTATTTTTATAATTTTGCGCGCAAAATAACCAATAAACATGCCAGTAAGAATTCCTGAAAAACTTCCCGCAATAGAGATTCTGAAAAAGGAGAACATCTTCGTCATGGGCTCTCATCGTGCCCATACGCAGGACATCAGACCGCTGAAGATTGTTGTCCTCAATCTCATGCCTATAAAGGTAACCACAGAGACAGACCTCATCCGTCTTCTCTCTAACACACCGCTGCAGGTTGATCTCACCCTGATGAAACTTGAGAGTCATACATCAAAGAATACTCCTGTGGAGCACATGATGACTTTCTACAGACCATTCTCCGAACTTCAGCATGAGAAGTTTGACGGAATGATTATCACAGGAGCACCTGTTGAGCAGTATAATTTTGAGGACGTCAACTATTGGTCAGAGCTCACGCAGATTTTCTCTTGGGCTCGCACAAATGTCTTCAGTACGCTGTATATCTGCTGGGCATCTCAAGCCGGACTTTATTACCACTACGGAATAGACAAGCGAGATATCCCGATGAAGAAATTCGGAATCTTTGAGCAGTTCTGCGTTGACACTCAAGACCCTATCTTCCGCGGTTTCGACGATGTTTTCTATATGCCACAGTCCCGTCATACGGAAATCATTCGCGAGGATGTAGAGCGTAATCCTGAGCTTCAGATTATCGCCGACTCCATTGAGAGCGGAATGGGAATCATCAAAGCAAGAGAAGGTCGGGAGTTCTATATCACAGGTCACATGGAGTACTCTCCTGACACTCTGCATAATGAGTACATGAGAGACCTCGGTAAGCGTGATGATGTCGGTATGCCAGAGCATTATTACAAGGACGATAACCCTCAGAACCCGCCTGTCGTACGATGGAGATCTCATGCCAATCTCTTCTACCATAATTGGCTGAACTATTACATCTATCAGCAGACTCCGTTCAATATCAACGATATTTAGACCCTTCCGGCTACCCCACAGGGGGAGTGCTGAAGATTAGCCTTGCGGATATTTTCCTGCTTTAACTAAAAATAAAAACTAGAAACTAAAAACCCAAAACCAAATAATGAAAGCTCTTACACAGACGGAATTCAATTTCCCAAATCAGAAAAGTGTTTACCACGGCAAGGTTCGTGACGTTTATAACATTGGCGACGACAAGATCGTGATGGTTGCTACAGACCGCATCTCTGCCTTCGACACCGTTCTCCCTAAAGGCATTCCTTTCAAGGGTCAGGTGCTCAATCAGATTGCAGCTAAGTTCCTCGATGCTTGTCAGGACATTTGCCCTAACTGGAAGCTCGCTACCCCAGATCCAATGGTTACTGTAGGTCTCAAGTGCGAAGGTTTCCGTGTGGAAATGATTATCCGTTCTATCCTTACCGGTTCTGCTTGGCGAGAATACAAGAATGGCTGCCGTGAACTTTGTGGCGTGAAGCTTCCTGACGGAATGCGTGAGAACGAGCGCTTCCCAGAGCCTATCATCACTCCTACAACAAAGGCTGACGAAGGTCACGACATGAACATCTCTAAGGAAGAGATCATTGCTCAAGGCATCGTTAGCAAGGAAGACTACGAAGTGATGGAAGACTACACTCGCAAGATCTTCGCTCGCGGTCAGGAAATCGCTGCTAAGCAGGGACTTATCCTCGTTGACACAAAGTACGAGTTCGGTAAGCGCGATGGTAAGGTTTATCTCATCGACGAGATCCACACTCCAGACTCTTCTCGTTATTTCTATGCAGAAGGCTACGAAGAGAAGCTCGCAGCAGGCGAACCACAGAAGCAGCTCTCTAAGGAGTTCGTTCGTCAGTGGCTTATCGAGCATGACTTCATGAACGAACCTGGTCAGGTTCTTCCTGAGATCACAGACGAATATGCAGACAGCGTTGCAGATCGCTACATCGAGCTTTACGAGCATATCACTGGCGAGACCTTCACTAAGGAAGAAACTGACGAAGACATCGCAGCTCGCATCGAGAAGAACGTTACTGAATGGCTCGCTAACAATTAATAGTAGAATGAAGAAATGGCATGTTGAAGATGCTGCGGAGATGTACAACATCAAAGGCTGGGGAGCATCTTATTTTGACATAAACGACAAAGGCAACGTCGTTGTCACACCGAAGAAAGACGGCGTTCAGGTTGACCTTCGCGAACTCATGGACGAACTCTCTCTGAGAGACATCGCTGCGCCTGTACTTCTGCGTTTTCCTGACATCATAGACAATCGCATCGAGACCATCTCCACATGCTATGCAAAGGCAGCGAAAGAGTATGGTTTCCGTGGCGAGTGCTTCTCCGTTTTTCCTATCAAGGTGAACCAGATGCAGCCTGTCGTGGAGGAAATCGTTGCCCACGGAAAGAAGTACAATCTCGGTCTGGAGGCTGGCAGCAAGCCTGAACTTCATGCCGTTCTTGCTGCAAATGCCAACGACGATACTCTCATCATCTGTAACGGCTACAAGGACGAAAGCTTCATCGAGCTTGCCCTTCTCGCCCAGAAGATGGGAAAGCGCATCTTCCTTGTTGCCGAGAAGCTCAACGAGCTTAATCTCATTGCCCGAATCTCCAAGCAGCTCAAGGTCAGACCGAATATAGGAATCCGCATCAAGCTCGCTTCTTCAGGCAGCGGAAAATGGGAAGACAGTGGAGGCGATGCAAGCAAGTTCGGACTCACCTCCAGCGAACTCCTCGATGCACTTGACATCCTTCGCGATAAAGGACTTGACGATTGCCTTAAGCTCATCCATTTCCATATCGGTTCTCAGGTTACGAACATCCGCCACATCAAGTCTGCCATCCTCGAAGCCTCACAGTTCTATGTACAGCTTCGCAAGCTCAATTTCCCGATTGAGTTCGTAGATGCCGGAGGCGGTCTTGGCGTAGATTACGACGGCACTCGTTCTGCCAGCAACTGCTCTTCTGTTAATTATTCCATTCAGGAATATGTCAACGACATCATGTCGCAGATTCAGGATGCAGCTGACAAGAACGAACTTCCTCATCCTAACATCATCACCGAGTCTGGACGAGCTCTCACTGCCCATCACTCTGTCCTCATCATGGAAGTCCTTGAACATGCCGAGCTTCCTGAGATGGAAGAAAACTTCGCCGCTTCTGACGAAGATCATCCTCTCGTTAAGGAACTTGCCACCATCTGGGACAACCTCTCTCAGCGCTCAGCCCTTGAGAGCTGGCATGACGCACAGGAAATACGCGACGAATCTCTCCGAATGTTCTCCTATGGCATCATCGACCTCAAGACACGTGCACAAATTGAGAAACTCTATTGGAGCGTCACCCGTGAGATCAGCAACATAGCCTCTCACAGCAAGCGACTCCCAGAAGAGCTCTATGGCGTGCGCAAACTCCTTGCCGACAAGTATTTCTGCAATTTCTCCCTCTTCCAGTCGCTTCCTGACTCTTGGGCAATTGATCAGGTGTTCCCGATAATGCCTATCCATCGCCTTGACGAACGACCAACTCGCCGCGCCACACTTCAGGACATGACCTGCGACTCTGACGGAAAGATTGCCTCTTACATCGCTGAAGGACAGATCTCAACATCACTTCCTGTCCATACTCTTCATCAGGGACAGCCGTATTTCCTCGGAGTCTTCCTGGTCGGAGCATATCAGGAAATCCTTGGCGATATGCACAACCTCTTCGGAGACACTAACGCCGTTCACGTCTCTGTTTCTTCAGGAGGCTACACCATAGACAAGACCATCGACGGCGAGACGGTGGATGATGTACTCGACTACGTAGAGTTCGACACAAAGAAACTTGTCCGTCAGCTCGAAACGTGGGTTACAAAATCCGTAAAGCAAGGAAAGATTTCCCTTGAAGAGGGTAAAGAATTCCTCTCGAATTATAAGAGCGGACTTTACGGTTACACATATCTTGAATAAAGCGGCAGAAGCCGTATACATCGTATTATTAATTCCCTTCCCCATAATGTTTGTGGAGAAGGGAATTTTTGTTAGTTAGTATTTTGATAGTATAACAGAAAAAACTTCCTACTCACCTTTTTATCCCTTTTTTCCTTTTTCTTATACATTTGCAATCGTTTGCGAATTGCCGTATTTCATTTTTTGTTAACATATATATATATTATTAAAAAAGATTGTTAATTTTGCACCGAATAAAACTAACTATTAAAAATAACCAGAATGATAAGCAAACTTAAATGCAGAGTTCCAAGTAGAACTCTCGCCCTCATTTGTGGGCTTCTCCTATCATTAGGCGCTTTTGCACAGAGTTTTGTCGCAAAAGGCGTGGTGAAGGATGCTGCCGGTGAGCCTGTCATTGGTGCTACAGTCCGCGTGCCAGGAGCACAAGGCGGTGCCATCACAGACTTCGACGGTAACTTCCAGATTAATTGTAAGCAAGGCCAGGAGCTTGAAATCAGCTATATTGGCATGGCTACACAAAAGGCAACAGCCTCAGGCAACATGGTGATAACACTTACCGAAGACGCTGCTCAGGCTTTGAACGAGGTTGTTGTAATCGGTTATGGTGTGGCTAAGAAGGGCGACCTCACAGGTTCCGTTACAGCTATCAAGCCAGACGAGAAAAACCATGCTCTCGTTACATCTGCTCAGGAAATGATGCAGGGTAAGATTGCCGGTGTT
The DNA here is from genome assembly GCA_045600885.1 of Prevotella sp. Taxonomy (GTDB): domain Bacteria; phylum Bacteroidota; class Bacteroidia; order Bacteroidales; family Bacteroidaceae; genus Prevotella. The sequence continues at coordinate 27,121 of JAZRYU010000166.1, read as the reverse complement.
AACATCACTACTGGTGGCGGTACTCCTGGTGGTAGCGCTTCTATCCGTATTCGTGGTGGTTCTTCACTCAACGCTTCAAACGACCCACTCATCGTAATTGACGGCGTGGCAATGGACAATCAGGGCGTGAAGGGGTCTCCTAACGCACTCGCTCTCGTAAACCCTAACGACATTGAGTCTTTCACCGTCTTGAAGGATGCTTCTGCAACAGCCATCTACGGTTCTCGCGGTTCTAACGGTGTCATCATCATCACTACAAAGAAAGGTCGCAAGGGCGCAGCTCCTCAGATCAGTTACAACGGAACTGTTTCTTACTCTACAGTTGCAAAGAAGACTGAGGTGCTCAACGCAACAGAATATCGCGACTTCATAAAGAACTACTACGGCGAAGGTTCTGACGCATGGAATCTCCTTGGCAAGTCTGACACTGACTGGCAGGACGAGATTTATCGCAACGCTATCAGCACCGATCACGCCGTAACTCTCCAGGGCGGTCTGAAGAATATGCCTTACCGCGTCAGCGTTGGTTACACAAACCAGAACGGTGTGCTCAAGACTTCAAACTACCAGCGTGCAACAGCCAGCGTGAACCTCAACCCAACATTCTTCGAGGATCACCTCAAGCTGAACATCAACGGAAAGTTCATGTACACCCACAACCGCTATGCTGACGGCGACGCTATCCACAGCGCTGTTCGCATGGATCCTACTCAGTCGCCTTACGACGATAGCGATGCAAACTTCCACGGCTATTTCGGATGGAAGAATCCTGCTTCTGACGCTATGACTGGCTACAGCAGCATTACAAACCCTAACGCTGTTGACAACCCTCTCGCTCTGCTTGACGGTACAAACGACCGCGCTAACTCTTACGACTATCTCGCAAACATCGAGGCAGACTACCAGATTCACGGTTTCGAAGACCTCCGTCTCCACGTGAACCTCTCTGGCGACTGGGCTAACGGTCAGCAGGATACAGACAAGACCATTTGGCATCCTAACACATTCTACTACGGAAACACAGGCTATACTTACGAGAAGAAGCACAACCTCGTAGGTACTGCTTACGCTCAGTACTACAAGGACCTCTGCGAAACTCAGCACATCGACGTCATGGCTGGTTACGAAATGTCTGAACTCATGTACAGTGGCGACAGCCATTACTCTCGCATCGTGCCTCTCGATGGCGACTACAACGAGACTACAGGTATCTGGAAGCAGCACAGCCGTCTCCAGTCATTCTACGGACGTTTCAACTACATCGGCTGGGACCGCTACATGCTCACAGCAACTGTTCGTCGCGACGGTTCTTCACGCTTCAGCGATCATTGGGCTACATTCCCTGCATTCGCTTTCGGTTGGAAGATCAGCGAGGAGCCTTTCCTCAAGAATATCAAGAATCTTGACGAACTCAAGCTCCGTCTCGGCTGGGGTAAGACTGGTCAGCAGGATGGTATCGGAAACTACACTTACTTCGCTAACTACGACGTAAACACAAACAACGTTGACGGCCGTTATCCTATCACAGGCGTTAACGAGACTGGTCTTCTCTATCGTCCACAGGCTTACAACAAGAAGCTTAAGTGGGAAACTACAGAGACTCACAACGTAGGTCTTGACGTCACATTGTTCCGCAACCGCGTAAGCGCAAGCGTTGACTACTACTATCGTGAGACAACAGACCTCATCAACACAGCTTACGTTTCAGCAGGTTCTAACTTCCGCAACCAGGTTACATCAAACATCGGTTCTCTCGAAAACCGCGGTCTTGAGGCTTCACTTACAGTGCGTCCTGTTCAGACTAAGGACTGGCAGTGGGAGGTTACAGCAAACTTCACTTACAACAAGAACAAGATCACTGAGCTCACCGGCGAATCTTCTATCGTGAAGACTGGTGGCATCTCAGCAGGTACAGGTAACACTGTTCAGGTTCAGAAGGTTGGCTACCCAGCAAGCTCTTTCTATGTTTACCAGCAGGTTTACGACCATACAGGCAAGCCTATCGAAGGCGTTTATGTTGACCGCAACGCTGACGGCAAGATCTCTGAGGAAGACCTCTACGTTTACAAGAGCCCAGCAGCTCCTTACTTCGCAGGTCTCAGCTCACGCCTTCAGTATAAGAACATCGACTTCGGCTTCGGTCTGCGTGGCAGCTTCGGCAACTACGTTTACAACGACCGTCAGGCAAGCTACGTAAACGTTAGCAAGCGTTACGACTCTTCATTCAACTATCTCCAGAACGCTACTGCTCTCTCTATCGAGAACAACTGGGGCACTTACGACCACGTTCTCTCTGACTACTTCGTGCAGAACGCTTCTTTCATCAAGCTCGATAACATTACCCTCGGTTACTCTTTCGCTAACCTCCTTAAGAGTGGCAGCTACAAGGGACTCAACGGTCGTATCTACCTTACAGCAACAAACGTTGCTACTTGGACAAAGTATGACGGCGTTGATCCAGAAGTAGGTAGCGGTATCGACGGCACTATCTACCCACGTCCGTTCTCTATGACTATGGGTCTGAACCTCAACTTCTAATCCGAAAGGAAATGGAAATTGTAAATTGTAAATCTGTAAATTGTAAATAATTAATATGAACTTCAAATATATAAGAAATATTGTTCCTGCTGCAGCCGTAGCACTGACAATGGGATTGAGTTCTTGCGATTTCCTTGACGTGGAGCCTCTCGATCCTTCAAACGTTTCTACTGTTGACGAAGCTGGACTTTACGCCAAGTGTTACGCAAACATGGCTCTTGCTGGAAATACCGGTGCCAACGGCGACTGCGACATTGACGGTCTTGACGGTGGTACTACTGGTTTCGTACGCCAGCTCTGGAACGCAAACGAACTTACTACTGACGAAGCTATCTGCGCTTGGGGTGATACAGGTATTCCTGCTTTCAACTTCAACCAGTGGGATGCTTCTCATCCAATGCTCCAGGGCTTCTACTATCGCCTCTATGCCGGCATCAACTATTGCAACCACTATCTTGACGTCTGCAAGGATGTTGACGCTACTCGCCAGGCAGAGGTACGCTTCCTCCGCGCTCTCTACTATTATTACCTCTTGGATTGCTTCGGCAATGTTCCTTTCACTACAGAGCTCTCTGCTGAGTCTCCAAAGCAGATCAAGCGTGCTGACCTCTTCACTTGGATTGTGAAAGAGTTGAAGGATGTTGAAGGTAAACTCCTAAAGCCTGCTGCTCGCACAAGCAAGAGCGAAGGCTACGGTCGCGCTGACCAGGACGCTGCAAACCTCCTTCTCGCTCGTCTTTATCTCAATGCAGAGGTTTACACTGGCAAGGCTATGTGGAAAGATGCTATGAATAGTGCTGAGACTGTCATCAAGGGTCCTCGCGAGATACTCAAGAAGGGCACAAACGGCTTCTCTGCTTATCAGATGCTCTTTATGGGCGACAATGGTGAGACTGACGCTGCAAAGGAAGCCATCCTTCCTCTCCTTCAGGACGGTAAGACTACCACTTCCTGGGGTACATCACTCTTCCTCATGGCTTCTTGCTGGAAGGCTGACATGGACACAGATGGCAACTACAACACAACAGAGTTCTGGGCAGGTAACCGCGCTCGCGCTGCTTTCGTGGCTAAGTTCTTCCCTAACGGCGATGCTCCACAGCTTAACATAAACGACATGACAATCGCTGCCGGCGACGATCGTGCTCTCTTCTACGGTGTTGACCGTGAGCTCTATGTTTCCACTCCAGGCGAATATACTTCAGGCTACGCTGTAGGTAAGTTCCGCAATACATACACTACTGGCGCAACTGGTCACAGCACTCAGTTCATCGACACTGACTTCTTCCTCATGCGTAAGGCAGAGGCTTACCTCATCTATGCCGAAGCTGATGCTCGTCTCAACAATGGTCAGACAACAGAGACTGGTACTGAGTACATCAATGTTCTCCGTAGTCGTGCTAACACTACTACATATAAGCAGTATTCTGTTAACCAGATTCTCGATGAGCGTGCCCGCGAGCTCTATCATGAAGGCTTCCGTCGTACAGACCTCATCCGCTACAATCTCTTCCATACTTCCGACTATCTCTGGGAGTGGAAAGGCGGTGCTCAGAACGGTGCTTCTTTCTCTGCTGATCGCGACATCTTCGCTATTCCTGCTGAGGATAAGAATGCTAACCCTAATCTCGTTCAGAACCCTGGATATTAATAGATGTGCCAAAAACTAAAACACAATGAAAAAGATATTTTCCTATGCAATGCTGCTGCTTGCCAGCACATTTGCAATGACATCTTGCGATAAGGACCTCGATTCCAATCCGACGCTCGTGACGGCTCCTTCGTTCAAGCTCAACAACGCTGCTACGGCTGTTGAAACCGTGGACCTCGCAAAGTCTGAAGGCATCAGACTCACTTGGTCTCAGCCTCAATATACTATTGACAATGCCCCTCTCGTTGCCACTTACACAGTGCAGCTTTCCAACTCAGATGAGTTCACCCAGGCTTACGACGATGAGGCAGAAGACAACAGCGGTGCTAACTTCATCGCTCTGGAAGAGACATTCACCACTTGCAACGCTCTACTGAAGGCTGCCGACATCGACAAGTCTCTCATGAAGCTCAATCAGTGGTCTGAGTCTGAAGTGCCTGGCAAGCACGACGTTTACGTTCGTGTTAAGTCTGCTGTTAAGTCTGCTGTCATGGAAGAACATTGCGTGATCTATTCTGACGTGGTGAAGCTCTCTGTGATTCCTTATTACATTGAACTCTCTGACGCTCCTGTCGTTATGTGGTATCTCGTTGGTAATCACTTCGGCGGAAAGTGGGGTAGTGTTATTGGTGAGACTGCTCTCCCAATGTTCATCATCCCTGGCTATGAGTATGACAAGAAGTCTGGTACGGGCGAGATCACTTACCAGAACTACTTCATCACAGGTCAGTTTGACAACACTAACGGCAACGAGTCTTCTACTGCCGGCTTCAAGATTCAGCGTGACGACTTCAACTGGGATTGGGGACTCACTGGCGACAACGGTAAGTTCAACACTATCATCAACCGTAACGGCGGCGGCGACGGCGGACATATCGTAGCTGAAGCTGACGGCTACTACAAGATTACCGTCAACACTAAGTCACTCTCTGCCAAGATGGAGAAGCTCGACATCTCTCCTGCTGTATTCGAAGGCGTTTGCCTCTCAGGTTCATTCAATGACTGGGGCGATACTGCCATGTCACCTTACAACACAGAAGGCATTGAAAACCACGTTTGGTACTTGGCTGTTGACTTCGATGCTGATCAGGAAGTTAAGTTCAAGCAGGAAGGCTCTTGGGACAGCAACTGGGGCTCTGCTGAATTCCCTGTAGGCATTGGTGTTGGCAATGGTGCTAACATCGCCGTTCCTGCCGGCAAGTGGCTCATCATCTTCAACGATATCACTGGCGAATACAACTTCATCCAGCAACACTAATCATCTACTATTTACCATGTACAATTTACCATTATCATTTTGTCATCTGTACATTTCGGGAATCCTGAAAAAAATGAAAGAATGCCTCAATGATAATTGTAAATGGTAAATATAAAAGTTACACATTATGATCAAAAGAATATTTTCACTTCTCCTCCTCGCTACCTCTCTCGTAGCCTGCACAGGAGATTACACCGATTGGAGTTCTCCTCAGCAGAACGGTGAGCCGGAAAGCATCACTGTTGGCAGATCAACTGTCAAGGAAGTCGGACTCATTGACTTTGCTAGCATCGCTGAAGATCAGGAACTCGTCAAGGTCTGCGACATCCAGACCTCTCCATCCTCTGCTGCTGAGTACGATAAGTTATCTTACGAAATTCATCTCGGTACTGGCGATAAAGCAACCTCATACACTGTCACTGCTAATGGCGAAATGAAGGTCTCTGAGCTCAAGGACTACATTGAGTCTAACTACGGTAAGGCTCCTGTCGTTCGCGACATCATGGCTATTGTCCAGACTTGGGTTTCTAATGGAGAGACATCTGTCTTCGCCGCTTCGTCATCCGACTTCTCTGTAAAGGCTCAGCTTACAGCTCCAAAGATTTCTGAGAACTACTACATCGTGGGCGGTGCTCTCGACTGGGCTGCATCTGCTGCAAGCAAGGAACAGAAGTTCAGCCACAGCTCTCAGAGCGTTTACGACGACCCTGTCTTCACCATCACATTCCCTGCTGCCGCTGAGGGTGACACATGGTTTGCCATTGGCGACGACGAGGCTCTTGATGCTATCGCTAACGATAACGTTTGGAATAAGCTCCTCGGAACAACAGGCGCAAGTGAAGACCTCAGCGGTTCGCTCAAGCCTCGCACGGAGCTTGATGGCGACCACTCTCTCTGCGTTCCTGCCGGTGCTAAGTTCATCAAGGTTGAGATTAACATGATGGATGGCACTTACAAGATCACTCCAATGAACTTCGGTTCTTACTTCTATGAGATTGGTGGCGAGAGCGGCTGGTCAACAAGCCATCCTCTCTATGGTCCTGCTTGCGACGGTAAGTATCAGGGCTACTACTACCTCGACAGTGAGTTCAAGTTCAAGCCTAACGCAGACAACTGGGACGGCGACTACGAGTTTGACGGCGAAGGTCATATTGCAGACAATGGCGGTTCTAACTGTCCTGCGCCTGCCGCTGCCTTCTATCAGATTGATGTTGACCTCGCTGCCGGCACATACGCGCTCACAGCTGTCAACTCTATCACGGTTGTTGGCAACCACAACGGTTGGAACCAGGCAGATGCTGCTTACCACATGACATACAATGCCGCAGAAGGCTGCTGGGAAGCTACTCTCAACCTCACTGCCGACGGCTTCAAGTTCGCCATGAACGACGATTGGGCTGTCTCTTGGGGCGGTGCTAACGGCGACCCTTCTGCCTACAGCGATCTCACTCAGAATGGCGGTAAGGACCTCAACCTCCCTTCCGACGGTGCTGGTACATACAACATCAAGCTCTACCTCTCTTACGAAGGCTCTAACAAGGTTGTTCTTACAAAACAATAATACCTGACAATCATTTCTTCATCATTAATTCCCTTCCCCATGATGTTTGTGGAGAAGGGAATTTTTGTTAGTTAACGAGAATTATGATGCAATTGAGGTAAAGACCGTCTGGATGCCGATGGCTGGCAGATAGAATAATTGATTAGTATATATAATATTTGAATGAATGAATGAACGAATGAAAGAAATCTTGTTCGTTCATTCATTCTTTCATTCATTCACAAACAACACAAAACCACCTTTGCACATCTATTATATATTATATTTAATTAAGGAATTACTTACTATTAGGAATAGCCCTTAAACTCGCATAAATATTTTGAATGAATGAATGAATGAAAGAAAGTTATAAAACGTAAGTCAGCCCCTTGTCAGGATTTCCATTCAGATAATTTTAATCTTTTCATTTTTCCCTCTTAATTCTTCATTTTTAATCTTTAATCTTTCCCTTTTAACCTTTAATTTTTAATTTTTTAGTCTTCCAACACACAACTCCTTGCAAAACACTCCGTCTCCCTAAGGATTACAACTCGTCTCCCTAAGGATTACAACCGCTAAAACGCCGCTAAAACAGCCCGATTTCCGATGTAGGGCGAGGATTTGGCTTTCCCTTTCGGCCGCCGAGCTAAACCTTCCGAGCCGTTTCGCGCCGCCGAGCTAAACTTCCGAGCCGTTCACTATCGCTCTGTATCTAACTTCTTGATTATCAGCCTATCCCTCTATTTCGCCACATTCCCGTATTTCCCGGCTAATATATACAAGCGCGAAATACGCCATTCTCACGCATATACGCGAAAGCAGAGTGTAAGCAAAACAAGCAAAATACTGACAAACTGACCTTCCCCAAAAGGACCTTCCCCTCACCCCTTCCTTACAGGACGGGGAAGGAAATGGATTGAAGGCTATGTAGGGCGAGGATTTGGCTTTCCCTTCGGCCGCCGAGCTAAACCTTCCGAGCCGTTTGCGCCGCGAAGAGAATGTTGGGCGAGGATTTCCGAGCCGTTTGCGCCGCAATAAAAACCTGAATCGCGGCTCACAAATGTTCGCCCTACAACATAGCCGCAAAGCAATTCAGCCGCATTGGAAACGATGCCCCATGGCATCGTTAAACCGTCGCAACATCTGCCGCTAAACCAATTCCGCCCATTAACGACACCATGGGGCGTCGTTTCCAAAGCGCCGCAAAACAAATTCGTGATTGTTGCAAAAGGCAAATATAGAAAGATATAGACGGACAGACGGACGGACGGACAGACAGAAAACTCTCCCCTCATAATGATGGGAGAGTTTTCAGCACGACACTAAGCTGCTCATAGCCCAAGGCCGCTCGGCGACGAAGGAGACGCTTGCCTAAGCAAGAACGCCTTGGGTTTTAGAATGTTGGTAGTACATTCGCCTTGAAAAGGCAAAAGCATTCCTAACAACCAATAAGGCTTTTGCCCTTTCAGGGCGAGGGTAAACACCCATAACCAAAACCCAAGGCGTCGCTATCGCTTTGCCATTGGGCTAGGTGCTTACTGGGCTTTCAGCCCGTTTTTCAAAGGGTGGGAAAGTTCAGTAAGTAAGTATATAAGTAAGTAAATAAATAAATAAGTTAATAGTATCAAGGAAACGATAAAAGGCTGCAACGGAGAATGTGCCGTTGCAGCCTTTGTATATAATATAGATGAAAATTAGAGAATAGACTCAACAGTAGCGAGCATACCCTTAGACTGGATGTCGTCGAGGAAGCCCTTGATCATAGCTGTGAGACCTGGAATCTCGTTGAGGTCGCTCTTCCAAACTTCTGTCATAGCGAGAACGCCTTCTGCTACCTTCTGAGTGTCGTTAGTTGCCCAGAGGTCTGTGAGCTTCTGCATGATTGCTGGATCGTCGTTTGGAGTGATAGGAGCACCGTCCTCACGAACACCACCCTTGTAGTAAGTGATGATGGCAGCAAGACCGAGAACAAGACCCTTAGGGAGTTCGCCCTTACGCTCAAGGTAAATCTTAAGACCAGGGAGGTCGCGAGTCTCATACTTAGGGAATGAGTTGAGCATGATAGATGTTACCTGGTGGTCAACGAATGGGATGTTGAAGCGCTCGATAACGTCAGCACCAAACTTCTCGAGTTCGTCCATAGGGAGGTTGAGAGTCTGCATGAGCTCTTCGAACTGCACCTTGTGGATGTACTTGCCGAGGATAGGGTGGTTGCAAGCGTCGCGAACGATGTTCACACCTGAGAGGTAAGTAACTGGAGAGAGAACTGTGTGAGGACCGTTGAGGAGAGTAACCTTACGCTCGTGGTATGGCTTCTCTGACTCTGCGATGAGCACGTGGAGACCAGCCTTCTCTGCAGGGAATTCCTTGCGGAGATCTTCGATAGACATGTTGTCTGGCTTCTCGATAACCCAGAGGTGGAAGATTTCTGCCTGAACAACGAGGTTGTCGTTGTAAGAGATCTTCTCGCGGATTTCGTTGATCTCGTGGCGTGGGAAGCCAGGTACGATGCGGTCAACGAGAGTAGCACAAACGTAGTTGTACTTCTCAACCCACTCCTTGAAGCCAGCGTAGTCAGCGCCGAAGTCGTCCTTCCAGAGCTCGATGTACTGAGCGATGCACTCCTTGAGCTTATGACCGTTGAGGAAGATGAGCTCGCAAGGCATGATGATAAGACCCTTCTTAGGATCGCCAGCGAATGTCTGGTAACGACGATAGAGGAACTGAACGAGCTTGCCTGGGTAAGAAGAAGCAGGAGCGTCAGAAAGCTTGCAAGCAGGATCGAAGGCGATACCAGCCTCTGTAGTGTTAGAGATTACGAAGCGGATCTCAGGCTGATCAGCGAGAGCCATGTAAGCCCAGTTCTGAGAATATGGGTTGATAGCGCGAGAGATAACGTCGATACGCTCGAGAGTGTTAACAGGCTGACCGTTCTCACGACCCTGAAGGTTTACGTGATAGAGACAGTCCTGACCGTTGTGCCAGTCAACCATACCGCGCTCGATAGGCTGAACAACTACAACAGAACCGTTGAAGTCAGTCTTCTGGTCCATGTTCCATACAATCCAATCTACGAATGCGCGGAGGAAGTTACCCTCGCCAAACTGAACGATTTTCTCTGGCATCACGCTCTTAGGAGCTGTGCGCTTGTTGAGTTCTTGAAGTTTTGCCATTTTTTGTTAGTTATTATTAAAGTTAATGTTTTTTTGATTCTTATTGGGGCCCAGCGTAAAAACGCTGGGAACGGGGCTATTGTCAATTATCAATTATCACTCATGATGATACGGCTCGCCCTTGATGATGGTGCAGGCGCGGTAGAGCTGTTCGGCGAAGATGAGTCTGACCATCTGATGCGAGAACGTCATCTTTGACAGTGATATCTTCTCGTCGGCACGGGCGTATATTTCCGGTGAGAAGCCGTAAGGTCCGCCAATGATGAAGAGCAGTCTTTTCGCTGTCTGCTGCTTTTTCTCTATCCATGCGGCGTAGTCAATGCTTCGGAATTCCTTGCCGTGTTCGTCCAGGAGAACAACCGTGTCAGAAGGCTGAATGAGCTTAAGCATCATTTCGCCCTCCTTCTGCTTCTGCTGCTGCTCGGAAAGGTTCTTGGAGTTTTTAATGTCGGCAATTACCTGAATGTTGAACGGCAGGTAGTGGTTTATGCGTGAGACATAATCTTCTATTGCCGTCTGGTACATCTTATTGTCCGTCTTTCCTATGAGCAAAAGGGTGGCTTTCATAGCCGCAAAGTTACGATTATTATTTCTATTTTGCTACATCAAGTTTGCAAAAAATCTCTCTTTTGGAGTAAAAAGTGATTTTTTGTCAATATATTTACGAAAAATCGTTAAATTTTCACCTCAAATTCCCTGAATAGACGTAGTATTTAGTAATTTTGCAGAGCATTGTCATGTACAATTTACCATGTACAATGTACAATTTGCAAGACTCTCCGATGAATGAAATATATAAGTAAATTCATAAAGATGGTGGTTTGGGCTGTGGCATTGGTTTATTTTGCCGCCATAGTCCTTACGCATATCCCAGCCGTTCAGAAGCGGTTGGGCGAGGAGTTGTCTGCCATCGTGGCGAAGGAGATGGGAGCTTACTGCAATATAGGTTCGGTGAATCTGGGCTACCTTAACCGCGTCATCATTGAAGACGTAGAACTGAAAGACCAGAACCACAATGATTTCCTCAAGGCAAAGACCATAGCCGTGACTCCCGACATCTGGTCCATAATAGGCGGAAAGATTGTCATCTCCGACGCGCAGCTCTTCGGTGCTGACGTTAATATATATAAGGAGAGCGCGGATAAGCCGCTGAACTGCCAATTCTTCATTGACAAGCTGAGCAATCCCGACAGCGACGAACCGAGCACGATTGACCTCAGAATAAATACGCTCATCGTGAGAAACACTCACGTTGCCTATAACCTGAACTACGAGCCGCGACTCTCTTCAGCCATCTTCGACCCAAACCACATTGAGCTCAGCAACCTTCGCTCAAACATCGTGCTTTATGGACTACGTGAGGGCGACATAGATCTTGCAATCAGAAAACTTGCCTTCAACGAGAAAAACGGGCTGAAGCTTCAGAACCTTTCGTGTGATTTCCTTCTCAAAGGCGAAAAGGTCAAGCTGAAGGATATTGACCTCAAGCTTTCTGACGGTTATTTGAAGAGTGATTCTATCGTATATAGCACAAATGTGCAGACGGCAGAAGGCGATGTTGACGCACGGTACAAAGATGTCAGCATAAACGCGAAGGTCTTTGGCGGCAAGGACAAGATTCTCGTGGAGAGAGTGAATCTTCAGAACGACGACAAGACTGTTCTCCTGAACGGTCGCGGAAACGTCTTCCTCAATCAGGCGAAAGGAACAGAATGGGCTGCCGACATCACAGATTCAAACATCGATGTGCAAGAACTGAGACGTGAACTCTCAACGCTGTTCAATGTCAATATCGGACCTCTCCCAGCAGCTCTTGAGACGGCACGTTTTGTCAGTTTCAAGGGTAAGACGGAAGGTTCTCTCGGTAATAATTTCAAGAACGATCCGCTCTCTTCTATAAATGGTTCTATAGAAGGAGAAGTGAAGTCGGGTGTGGGAAATGTTCTGCTCAGCATAGCAAAGACTGCTGAAGAACTGAAGGCTGACATCAAGACCGACGACCTCAAGCTCGGACAGATTCTTGGCGACCCTCGTTTCAACCTCGTTTCGGCTGACATAGAGGCTTCTGCTCCTGTAGCTCTTGTAAAGAAGATAGCGGCAGGAGGAGTTCTGCTGTCCGATGTCAGAGACCTTCGCTTCAAGGGAGACATCCGTCATTTTGACTTCGACGGAAATGCTTTCAAGAACATCCTTGCCGACCTCTCCCTCAACGACTGCATTCTTCAGGGCAAGCTTAATGTATCGCCTCAGAACATTGCTTCTTTCCTTGCCGACATAGACCTTGACATCAGTCGCCTGAACGAAAAACAGCTTGCAGGAAAGGTGGTGCTCAACAACATAGCTTACGATAAATACCACCTTGACAAGCTTACGGCTGAACTGAAGGGCGATGCCGCAAATCTTCAGACCGACTTTGCCAATGTGCAGCTTTCAGGTGATCTGGAGAAGAAGGACATAGAATCTGTCATTCATGTGAGTGACTTTGAGCGACTAGACAAGCTGCTCGGTCTTGGTCTTGATGCTCATGGCGGCGTTAATGCCGAATTGCATCTTCGCGGCGATTCCATCTACGGCAACCTCAACTCTTCTGAGTTTGCCATCTCTTCGGTCAATCTTCATAACGTAAATGCCGATTTCAACCTTCTCGGCAAACGCATTGACTCTCACGTTACTCTGGACAATGGCAGTCGCGGCAACAATCTGCGACTTGCGTTGAACTCTTCTGTCAAACTGATGGAAGACGGCAAGGGAAACATCAGTGGAGCCAACGTGAACATAAAGCCTTCTGAGATTTTTGTGCGTGACACTCTCTTCCGCATCTCTGAGAGTCAAGTGGTTTATAACGACGATGTGCTCGCCATAAACGGTCTTGAAATCAGTCATAACCAGCAGCACATCATCGTCAACGGCCGTGCAGACCGTAATTCCGCAGACTCCATCGTGGCTGACATCAACGACATCGACGTGAAGTACATTCTCGACTTCGTGAAGTTTGATGCCGTTCGCTTCACCGGCAAAGCTTCAGGCTTCGCAGTTGTCAAGAAACTGTTCTCCACTCCTGATGCCAGTGCCATGCTAACCGTAGAAGACTTCACGTTTGAGAAGGGACGCATGGGAACGCTCATGGCTAAAGCACGCTGGAACAATGAGGATAAACAGATAGACATTGACGCCCTTTGCGACGACGAGGGACGCTTCACCAAGGTTGACGGCTACGTCTCACCGGAGCGAAACTACATAGACCTTGGCATTAAGGCTTCGCGCACCAGGGGAGAGTTCGTGGCAAACTACTGCAAGAGTTTCCTCTCGAATGTTGACCTTTCCGTTGATGGAGAGTGTCGCATCTGGGGCGATCTCAGCTATATTAATCTTACGGGAGTGCTCTTTGCCACAGGTGCGCTGCATGTCAATTCCCTCGGTACGGACTATAAGCTCAAGAATCAGTGTGTGGAACTTATCCCTAACGACATCTGCTTCATGAACGACACTATCAGCGATAAGTACGGAAATAAAGCCATTGTCAGCGGACAGCTTCACCATCAGTATCTGACACGACTGACCTACGATGTCAATGTAAGACCACATAATCTTCTCTGCTACGACTTCCCTACCTATGGAAATGAGGTTTTCTTCGGCAAGGCTTTTGCCTCTGGCAGTTGTGACATAATCGGTCGTCCGGGACAGATCACGTTCAATGTCAATGCCAAGGTGGAGAAGGGCTCGTTCATTGAATACAACGCCTCAAAGGCAGACGCCATAACGGGACAAACGTTCATCAATTGGCATGACCGCACCATCTATAAGAACAGACCTCTGGCAGAGATTGACGATGACAATGACTTTACGTCAGACATCCGTCTGAACGTTACGGCTGCTGTGGATGCTGGTTCTACTTTGCGTGTTCTGATGGACAGCAAGAGCGGCGACAAGATTGTGCTGCAAGGCAACGGTGACCTTCGTGCCACATACTATAACAAGGGAAAGTTTGCTCTCTTCGGAAACTATCTGGTAGAGTCAGGAAACTACAACATGACGATTCAGAACCTCATCCAGAAGAAATTCATCTTCCAACCTGGTGGACAGATAGTCTTTGGCGGTGAACCTTATGACGCGCAGCTCTCTCTGAAAGCAAAATATTCGGTTAATGGCGTTCCTCTCAGCGACCTTCAGATAGGCAATAGCTTCAAGAATAACAATGTGCGCGTTGACTGTCTGATGGACATTAAAGGCACGCCTGATCATCCGGAAGTGGAGTTCGACCTTGACCTTCCTACCGTCAATGCTGATGCTCTCTCTATGATTCGTACTCTTCTCAATTCAGAGCAGGAGAAGAATCAACAGGTGGTCTATCTTCTTGCCGTGGGCAGGTTCTATGCCGGAAATAACGCAACGAGCGACGAGGCAACACGTCAAAGCCAAGCATCACTTGCCATGCAGAGCTTCCTCAGCGGCACCATCAGTCAGCAGCTGAACAACGCCTTGGGCAATGTGACGAAGAGCTCCGGCTGGAATCTTGGCGCCAACATTTCAACTGGAGATGACGGCTTCTACAATGCTGAGTACGAAGGCTTGCTCTCAGGATCACTCCTCAACAATCGTCTGCTCATCAATGGCCAGTTCGGTTATAGGGACAATCCTAACTCCACATCGTCGTTCATCGGTGATTTTGATGTCCGCTATCTTCTTGTTCCAAACGGAAATATTGCCGTCCGCGTGTATAATCAGACCAACGATCGCTACTTCACCCGCTCATCACTTAACACTCAGGGACTTGGTATGATATTCAAGTACGACTTCCAGCGAGTGTTCAAAAAGCGCAGAAATGAAGTCCGCAAAGCACTGGAAATAGAGTAGGGGCGAAGGAAATTAGAGCTAGAGAATTAATGTAGGGCGAGGATTTCCGAGCCGCGATTAAGGTTTTATTCCCGCAAACGGCTCGGAAATCCTCGCCCTACAAATTTTTCAATCCAGTTTGTTGGATTAAATAAACTTTCCTGTAATGCTGTTCGGATTCTTCTTTATTTCTTCTGGTGTGCCAGAGGCGATGAGTTGTCCGCCGCCACGACCTCCTTCAGGACCTATGTCGATGATGTGATCTGCCTGACGGATTATGTCGAGATTGTGTTCGATGATGATAACGGTGTTACCCTTGCTTACGAGTTTTCGTAGCACTTCGGAAAGTATTCTGATGTCCTCGAAATGAAGTCCAGTAGTTGGCTCATCAAGAATGAAGACAGTCTTGCCGGTGTCACGCTTTGAGAGTTCTGTGGCAAGCTTCACGCGCTGTGACTCGCCACCTGAGAGAGTTGTGGACGATTGTCCGAGTGTGACGTAGCCCAGACCAACATCCTTAAGCGTGCGAATCTTATTGAGGATAGAAGGCTGATGCTCAAAGAATTCAACGGCTTCATTGATTGTCATGTCAAGAACATCGGCGATGCTCTTGCCCTTATAGCGCACTTCCAAAGTCTCACGGTTGTAGCGCTTGCCGTGGCAGGTCTCGCAGAGGGTATAGACATCAGGAAGGAAGGTCATCTCAATTGTGCGGTAGCCGTTACCTCCACAAGTCTCACAGCGACCGCCCTTGACATTGAAGGAGAATCGTCCAGGCTTATAACCGCGAATCTGTGCCTCTGGCAGATTGACAAAGAGAGAACGGATGTCGGAGAAGACACCTGTGTAAGTGGCTGGATTTGAACGCGGAGTGCGACCGATAGGCGACTGATCAACGCTGACAACCTTGTCTATATGCTCCAAGCCTTCAATGCTCTCGTACTTTAGCGGTTCCTTCAGAGAACGGTAGAAATGATGAGAGAGAATTGGCTGGAGAGTCTCGTTGACAATGGTTGATTTGCCAGAACCGGAAACGCCCGTGACAACGATAAACTTTCCGAGCGGGAAGTCAATGTCAACGCCTTTGAGGTTATTGCCCTTACAGCCACGAAGAGTGAGGTGCTTAGGCTTGTTCTTGGATTTCTTAGATGTTTCTTGTGGTTCTGAAATCTCAGCATTACAAGAGGTAGCGCTGAGCTCACCGTTGAGGTATCTTGCTGTGAGGGTTTTGCTCTTGAGCATTTCTTCTGGAGTGCCCTGGAAGACGACTTGTCCGCCAGCACTGCCAGCCTTCGGTCCGATGTCAATGATATAGTCGGCAGCTCGCATCATGTCCTCGTCGTGCTCCACAACGATGACCGTATTACCCATATCGCGTAGCTTCTTAAGTGAGACGATGAGCCTCTCATTGTCGCGCTGATGAAGTCCGATGGATGGCTCGTCGAGGATATAGAGCACATTGACGAGTCCGGAACCAATCTGCGTGGCAAGTCTTATGCGTTGAGATTCGCCGCCAGAGAGTGAAGAAGACTGGCGCGAAAGGGCAAGATAGTCTAGTCCGACCTCAAGCATAAAGTCGAGACGCGTGAGTATCTCCTTAAGGATCTCAGTGGCAATAGCTTTTTGCTTCGTGTCAACATGACCTGCTGACTCCTGAAGCCATTCGCGGAGTTCGGCAAGGTCAAGGTTGGATGCTTCAGCAATGTTCTTGTTCCAGAACTTATATGAGAGAGCTTCCTTGTTGAGTCGCTGTCCGTTGCAGACCGGACAAGTCTGGTCAGAAAGGAACTGCTCTGCCCATTTCTTAGCCTTCGGATCGTCGTCATTGGCTTCTATTGTCTGCTGAAGATAGCGGACAATGCCTTCAAAGCGAACGAAATAGTCGGATGTAGTATGGACAACCTCCTTCGGAATCTTTACGTCCTTAAGAGTGCCGTAGAAAAGTTCATGAAGACACTCTTCAGGAATGTCGCGAACGGGTTTGTCTATGGTGAGTCCGTAGCTGTCGAGAATTGCTTCCACCTGATAGAAGATCATCTGCTTCTTGTACTTTCCAAGTGGAACTATGGCACCGTTCTTTATGCTGAGACTATCATCAGGGATAATCTTCTCAAGGTCTATGGCAGAGACTTTTCCCAAACCCTTACAGTGAGGACAAGCTCCTTCGGGAGAGTTGAAGGAGAACTTGTTTGGCGCAGGGTCAGAGTAGGAGAGCCCCGTTGTAGGACACATGAGACGGGAAGAGTAGTACTTCAGATCGTCGGTTTCCTTTCCTTTTTCAAGAATAGCCACCATTCCGTCGCCTTGCTTCATGGCAGTAGCCACGGACTTAGAAAGACGGAGAAGGTCGTTCTCGTCTGCCGTTTCAGGAACCTTGAAGCGGTCAATGACAACCTCGATGTTGTGGTTCTTGTAGCGGTCAACCCTCATGCCAGCCTTCATATCGACGACCTCTCCGTCAATCCTGACATAGAGATAGCCCTTGCGACGCATACTCTCAAAGAGTTCCTGGTAATGGCCCTTACGGTTACGGATAAGCGGAGCAAGGAGATAGATGGCTTTGCCGGAATAGTCGCTGACAATCATATTGATGATGGCTTCCTGAGTGTATTTCACCATCTTCTCTCCCGTGGCATAGCTGTAAGCCTGACCTGCACGGGCATAGAGCAGACGGAGGAAGTCGTAAACCTCAGTTGTGGTGCCAACGGTAGAACGAGGATTCTTATTCGTGGTCTTCTGTTCTATGGAGATAACGGGAGAAAGGCCTGTTATCTTATCGACATTCGGTCTGGAACCGCTGCCTAGGAAGTTTCTCGCATAGGCTGAGAATGTCTCTATATAGCGTCGCTGACCTTCGGCAAAGATGGTGTCGAAGGCAAGTGATGATTTGCCGCTGCCTGAAAGTCCAGTGATGACTGTAAGCTTGTTACGCGGTATCTGGACATCTATGTTTTTCAGATTGTGCTCTTTTGCACCGAGAACAGTTATCATTTAGTGATTTACGGATTTACGGATTTTCAATTTACTATTTATTCGCAAATTTTCAGATTATATTTCTTAGTTATTAATCTGTTTTTCCGTATATCCGCGGAGAATGTTGATGTCTTTACGGATACGGAAATGTCTGCCATCGGCACCTTTTGCATCGCAGTTAAGGAAGTAAACACCGTCTTTTACGGGTCTTCCGTTGTAGGTTCCATCCCACTCATCTTCAATGCTGTTAAACCTGAAGATCTGCTGTCCCCAGCGGTTGTAGATGGCTGCATTCAGTTCGACAATGCTCTTCGCACCAGGCTTAGCGCGGTATGTGTCGTTTATGCCGTCGCCGTTAGGAGAGAAAGCGTTAGGAAAATCTAACTGACTCTCAGAGATTGTGATGATAAGTGGGTCTTCTTCGTTGGTGACGTCAACCTCAGAAATACCATCATCGTAGCGAGCATGAAGGATAATCTTATGCTGTCCGGCTGAGTTGAAAGTGTATTCTGTTGTCTCTCCGTAACGAGTGATGTAAGCTGTTGTGTCACCTTCAGCATAGAAATACCATTCGAAGTTAACGTTATACTGTTCAAGGTCTTCGGGTTTAGCCTCGAACCTGACACTGAGAGGAGCTGAACCTGCGTATGATGTCTGCTCCTCCTCACCGTCTTCAGTCTGGACATAGAACACGGGATTTACTGTCTGCGCATCAACCTCGGTAAAGAATGAACCGAGGAAAAATAAGACGAGCGTAAGGCATGAATATCTTATATAATGTGGCATTTTTTAGCTTGTTTTGCTGTTTTGAGTAATTATTTTGTGCAAAATTACAAATTATTGTTGATAATTGTGGTGCTTTTCCAAAAATATTTACTAATTTTGCAGCAATTTAACACACGGAACAATATAAAGCTCCGATTGAAGACGAAATTTTTAAGTAAAAAAACGAATTGAACAACTAAAAGTTAATTAATCTGTGCGGGCATATAAAACCTGGCACTACTTACACAAAATCTACAAAATGAGAATGATTAGTTTAAAGAGAACAGCCCTGACAATTGTGGCTGTAATGTTTTTCTGCGCTACAGAGGCGCTTGCTGCTATGTCTATAAACGTAGGTGTTGTACTGCCACTACATAACAACGACGGTGACGGAAAGAGAGCTGTTGAGTATTATCGCGGACTGATTATGGCTGCCGACGAGTTGAAGGCAGAAGGTACAGTGGTGAATTTCTTTGCTTGGAACTGCTTCCAAGAGGCAAACATCGCAGATGTGCTCAAAGACCCTAATGCGGAAAAATGTGACATCTTCTTCGGTCCGATGTACACAAAGCAACTTGCAACGCTTCAGGCTTTTGCGGCAAAACACGATGCTAAGGTGATAATTCCTTTCTCTATTAGCAATGACCCTTCAAGCAATTACTCAAATGTGTTCCAGATCTATCAGGAACCTCAGTTTGCGCGTAATCAGTATATTAATAAGATGTACGAGCTGTTCAAGGACTATCAGGTAGTAGTTATTGGATGTAATGATGCCAACACTACGAAAGGCGACTTTACAGCTGAACTCCGCGGATACCTCAACGCTAAGAGTCAGGCTTACACTCTCACAAACCTCAGCACTACAGATGAGCTCTTCGTAAAGGCTTTCAACCCTACGAAGCCTAATGTCGTTGTGCTGAATTCTTCAAGCAACGCATCGCTCAAGGCTGCCTTCAAGAAGCTTGAGACGCTCACTGCTACTCATCCAGAACTGAAGGTTTCTTTGTTCGGATATACAGAATGGCTCACCTTCGCTAATGACTATGAGCCTTTCTATCATAAGTTTGACGTTTATATCCCAACTCATTCCTTCTATAATCCAGCAGATCCTGCCACTCGTGCTTTCGAGGCAAAGTATAAGAAGACTTACAATTGCGAAATGCTCAGCCAGTACAATCCTCGCTTTGCTCTCCTTGGCTATGACCACGGACGATTCTTCTTCCGCGGTTTCTCGAAGATCGGCAAGACTTTCCCTGGAGTATGGGCAAACAACGATGCTCTGCAGTCACGAATCCACTTTGCTAAGGTGGGACAGACTGGCGGAATGCAGAATGTAGGCTTCAAGTTCATACACTATAAGAAGGACAACACGACGTCTGCCATGTCGTTCTAAATATAATTCTTAATGAAAAAGACTGTTTGCCTTATATCTTCAATGCTTCTCCTTTGCCTGTCAGCTGCAAAAGCGCAGGTGGGAGAACTTCGTAGTGTGTTCTCCATAGGAGGAAATGCTGGTTACGTGATGAGCAACGTGGACTTTGTGCCAAGAGTCACTCAGGGATTCCACGGAGGAATGACTGGTGGTCTCTCCATGAGATATACCTGCGAGAAGTATTTCAGCACGATATGCTCCGTTGCTGCCGAGGTGAACTATGCACAGATAGGATGGAAGGAAGATATCCTTACGAAAGATGATATGCCAGTAATAATAAAGGGTACTGACAACGTGAAGATGGCTTATCAGCGAACGATAAACTATATTCAGGTGCCTTTGATGGCGCATCTGGCTTGGGGTAAAGAGACAAAGGGACTGAACGGATTCATTAATCTGGGACCGCAATTCGGCATGTATCTCAGTGAATCGACCGACGCAAACTTCAATATCCATGATTATGATGCCTATCAGATGGCAGATCGCGCCTCAATCCGTATTGCTCAAGACACGATGGCTGTGGAAAATTCGTTCGATTACGGCATAACTGCCGGTGCCGGTATAGAATATTCGCATCCGAAAATTGGACATTTCATCCTGGAAGGCCGTTACTACTACGGACTCGGAAACATATACGGAGACACGAAGAAAGACTACTTCGGTCGCTCTAACTTCGGTAACATCGTTATCAAGGCAACTTATCTCTTTGATGTGTTTAAGTAAATGGCTTTGGCTCCCTATAGAATAAGAACGGCGTTTTAAATAAGAAAATCAACTAAAATCGATAATTCCTAATAATGAAAAAATCTGTATTACTATTGGCTTCATATCTTTTACTTTTCTCAGCGACAGCTGATGCTCAGGAAAAGAAAGGTGTAAGCGCTATATCAGACGTTAAACTTTCTGGTTACGGTCAGCTGCAATACACAGGCTCTGATCAGGAAAATTCAGAGAATAACACTTTTAACCTACGCATTGCCCGCGTCTCTCTTGACGGTAAGGCTTTTGATGACTTTGCATGGAAAATGCAGTTTCAGGCTAATGGTAACACTGCTACACTTGGCAACTCGCTCAGAATGGTTGACTACTTTGTTGAATGGCAGAAATATCCTGAATTTAAGGTGAAGGTGGGTCAGTACAAGCGTCCTTTTACGTTTGAGAATCCGATGAATCCTATTGATCAGGGATTCATGTCTTACGGTCAGGTTATCACAAAACTCTCTGGCATGAGCGACCGATGCAATGAACAGGCTTCTAATGGACGTGACATCGGTGTGCAGTTTCAAGGTGACCTCTTTCCAAATGCTAATGGACGTAAGTTGCTGCATTATCAGGTGGGTGTGTTCAACGGACAAGGCATAAACACTAAGGATGTGGACAATCGCAAGGACATTATCGGAGGTTTCTGGGTAATGCCTATTAAGGGACTTCGTATTGGAGCTTTCGGCTGGACAGGTTCTTCTGCAAGAAAGGGAAACTGGAAGGAGACTGCTGCTGACGGAAGCGTCGTAGAACATACAAATTCTGTTCGTTCACTTGAAAAGAATCGTTATGCCATCTCTGGAGAATATTGTGCTGACGATTGGACAATCCGCTCGGAATATGCTCATTCTCAAGGAAAAGCGTTCGCAAAGCAATATCAGACTTCTGCTGACGCAAGCAACTGCGAAGTGAATGAGGCTCTTGGCGACAAGGCTGATGCTTTCTATGCTCTTGCGATTGCTCCTATTGTAAAGAATAAAGTTCACGTGAAGGCTCGCTACGATCTTTATCGCGCTAATGGCGAATGGAATAAGGCGAAGGCTATGTATGAGGTTGGAGCTGATTATGTTTTTACTCGTAACCTTCAGATTTCTGCTGAATATGCTCGAGTAAACGATCGTGCCCTTGCCGGAAGCCATAACTATAATCAGTTTGACATAGAACTGGCTTTCCGTTTCTAAAACACAATAATTGCGCTTAATGAAAAATATGATGAATAGACTCTTTATCGTTCTTCTCTGCAGTCTTGCTCTCGGCTTTACCTCTTCGTGCAAGGAAGAGAAAAAGTCTGACTATATAGTTATAGACAAGAAAATTGAGAAACCAAAGAAGAAACAAACGATTGCTCAAGATTCGGTGACCATAAAGGATGTTGTAAAGTGGGGTGAATCTGAATATACCGTAATTACTACCAGAAAGGCTGACAAGGAACTTCCTATAGTTACAGACGAAACAGCCGATGATAAGTATTATGGCAATGCTGTTTCTCTCAGAATTCTCCGTAGCGATGGTTCAGAAGCTATTGCAAAGCGGTTTACGAAGGATGATTTCAAGGAGTTTATTCCTAAAGGGCAGTATGACGCTTACACGCTTCTTACTGTATCATTGATGGGGGAACCTGAAAACGAAAAGATGAAATTCGTTGTTGCCGTGGGAGAACCTGACACAGACATATCAGACAACTTCGTGAATATTCTAATGAATATGAATAAGACTGGTCAGACTACTTTGGAACGTCTGGAGATTTCTGAAAACCTTGAAGATGAGGGAGTTTAGGAGTCTCCCTTAATTTTTTACTATAGACCGACAAACAATTATTTATTATTATATTTTATCTTGACGATAAAAACTAACTTATGGTAACAATAAAAAAAGTTGAAACGAAGAAAGATCTTACGCGCTTCGTAGATTTCCTCTATGATCTGTTTGACGGAAATCCTTACTTCGTTCCACCGCTTTTCAGCGACGAGTATAATTGTCTTGACAAGAAAAAGAATGCCGCTTTTGAGTTTTGTGAGGCTGAGTATTTCCTTGCTGTTGATGAGAATGACAAAGTTCTCGGACGTATTGCAGGCATTGTAAACCACAAGGCAAATAAGCGTTGGGAAAGAAAACGTGTTCGCTTTGGATGGTTTGACTTTGTAGATGATCGTGAGGTTTCTGCAAAACTTCTTCAAGCTGTTGAGGAGTATGGTAAAAGCAAAGGTATGGACGAGATTTGTGGTCCTTTCGGCTTTACTGATCTTGATAAAGAAGGTATGCTTACAGAAGGCTTTGATCAGCTGGGCACAATGATGACTTCTTATGGTGCTCCTTACTATAAAGAACACATGAACGATATGCCTGGATATGAGATTGCTGTGAAGTATCTTGAGACTAAGATGTATTGTCCAAAGGAGATTCCTGCTAAGTATCTTAAGGTGGGAGAAATGATTCAAAAACGATACAATCTTCGTGTGTATAAACCATCTCGCTGGGAACTTCTCTTCGGAGGTCTCGGACAAAAGGTGTTCGAACTTTGCAACGAGTCATATAAGGATATCTATGGTTACAATGAACTTAGCCCAAAGCAGATAAAGCAGTATATTGCTCAGTATATACCGTTTGTTAATCCGGATTTCCTTTGTCTTGTTCGTGATTACAATACTCCAGACAAGAAACTTGTAGGTTTTGGTCTTTCAATTCCTTCACTTTCACGTGCATTACAGAAGACTAAGCGCGGAAGACTCCTTCCTTTCGGTTGGTGGCATATTGTCAAGACACTTTATTTCAGCAAGAAATCTCCAATTATCGATCTTCTTCTGGTGGGCGTTCTTCCTGAATATCGTGCAAAGGGAGCAAACTCCCTTCTCTTCACAGACCTTATTCCGCAGTTCATGAAATGCGGTTGCGTTTGGGCTGAAACGCAGGTTCAACTTGAGAATAACTCACACGCAATCTCACAATGGGGACCTCTAGACCCAGAGTTCCATAAGCGCAGAAGATGTTACGCAAAGAAACTTGACTAGTTCTTATTCAGATGTTTTTTGTTGTGATACGAAAATAATGAAAAGAGGGTGTGCCAAAACTGACACACCCTCTTTCCAAACTTAACTTATTTTGAAAAAAGATATTTTGATTTTTACTTGAAAAATCTGTTGTAGAGACCCTGGAAACCGCAGCCGTGGCGTGCTTCATCCTTAGCCATCTCGTGAATAGTATCATGGATAGCATCCTGATCAAGCTTCTTCGCAAGGATGGCAATCTCCATCTTGCCTGCGCAAGCTCCACATTCAGCCTCCATACGAGCCTTAACGTTAGTCTTTGTGTCCCAAACGATTTCGCCGAGAAGTTCTGCAATCTTTGCAGCATGCTCAGCTTCTTCCCAAGCATAGCGCTTGAAGGCTTCTGCTATTTCTGGATAACCTTCGCGATCTGCCTGACGAGACATTGCAAGATACATTCCAACTTCAGTACACTCGCCGTTGAAATGTTCATAAAGTCCTTTTTTGAGTTCAGGATCTACGTCCTTTGCTTCACCAAGCTTGTGTTCTGTTACCCAAGTAAGTTCGTCTGTTACTTCATTGAACTTTGATGCTGGTACTTTGCAGATTGGGCATTTCTCTGGTGGTTCTGGTCCTTCATGAACGTAACCACAAACTGAGCAAACGAATTTCTTGTTCATAGTATTTGTTTTTAGGGTTAATAAATTATAAACTCCTATATTGATTAAAATAATCACTTGGCTTGAATCGTTCAGCTGGCCGAATTATTCAAGTAGTATTAAATGTTCAAGTGGTTATTTTTTCCAATATTTTTCCAATATGATGTCAAATGTCAGCATTGAATAGGCTGGAATTGATGATTGTGCTGATGTGCCGTATCCTAGCTGTTGAGGGATATAGACACGCCAATGTTCACCTACATTCATGTGCTGAAGAGCTGTGCTAAAGCCTGAAGTGAGGGAGCTTATTGTAAACTTTACAGGCTTCGCTGTTAGAGGGTTATACTCTTCTGAGATGTATGATTGGTCGAAGACATAACCGTTTTTAAAAGAAACTGAAGGCTGGAGTCTTCCGCGATAGCTTACTGATACCGAATCAGAAAAAATCGGTGTGCCAGGTTTAACGTCTGAGCGTTGAAGGATTTCGTCTATCAAGCCTAATTTTTCTACGATGATAAAATCCTCTGGGGCAGGATTGCGTTTGCTTATGAGCGAGAAACAACGCAGGGTGTCAAGATTATCAGATGCGTTAGCTATTGCCTGAGAGTACTTTGCCTTGAATGCTGTCTCGTTGATAGACTGCCAGTTGGCAAATTCTTCTACACTTGTATCTTCCTCTTTACAAGAAATGAAGAGTAGGGCAGGGAGGAGTATAAATAGTATTTTTTTCATATATTTACTTTCGATACTAGTTATTTATCGGCTGCAAATTTACAGAAAAACGAGTGAATTACAAAGCAAAAAGCTAAAAAAGTTGACAATAATGTACTAAATGGTTAAAAGTTTATGGATTTATTTCTTTGGAAATTGCATTGTAATACAATGGAGTGAGCCATGTTGCTTCACTAGAACACGGCAATCTATGCCAACAATTTCGTGATGTGGGAAGGCTGTCTGTAGTGCAGAAATGGCTTGCTGGTCTTTTTCGGGCTGACAATATGTTGGCATAAGAACTGCTCCGTTTATAATGAGGAAGTTAGCATAAGTAGCAGGAAGTATCTCACCTTCATAGATTAATGGGTCTGGCATAGGCAACTGAACGAGACGGTATGGCTTTCCTTCCTTTGTTCGAAACGCTTCTAGCTGAGACTTCATGCTCTTAAGTCCCCAGGATTGAACAGAGCAATCTGTGTCTTCGTAGATATAAACGATAGTGTCGTCTGGTGCAAAACGAGCAAGTGTGTCAACGTGTGAGTCTGTATCGTCGCCTGTCAGCCCAACATCTTTTAGCCAAAGTACTCTTTCCGCCCCGAATTTTTCACGGAAGATTTCTTCGAACTGTTGCTTGGAATGAAAATTGTTTCTGTTAGGTGCCATAAGGCAGTCTTCCGTAGTGAGTATAGTGCCTTTGCCGTCACTCTCTATAGATCCTCCTTCAAGAACGATATTTAAACAGTCGTTGTAATTAGCAGCAAGGAAATATTCGCTGAAAAGGTTGCTTACGTTATTATCCTTCGCTTCCTTTGCAGAAGAGATAATCTGGGTGTTTATCTGATTATCGTAGTTTGCCGCAAACTTTAGTCCCCAACCGTTGAATTGGAAATCGTTCAGACATAACACACCTTCTTTATTTCTTGTTGTTATAAAACCATGGTCGCGAGCCCATGTGTCATTTATCTCTCCACGGAAGATGAAGAGAGGTTCACGTTTGCTGATTTCTTCTGCTATGCTATTGTAACATATGATAGCTTCGTCAAGGTACGGCTCCCAGTCAGTTTCGGCTGTTGGCCATGTTAGTTGGACAAAAGCTTGTTCGGTCCATTCTGGAGGTAAAAACATAGGATGATTACAATTTTTGTATGGTGTTGAAATACGCCGAAAAGCCGAGGTGTCTTTTAAACACCTCGGCTTGCGTATAAGCTATGTTTATTTTGTATGTATCGTATTTTATTAAACAATACCCTGAGCCATCATGGCCTTAGCAACCTTCATGAAGCCAGCAACGTTAGCACCCTTCACGTAGTTTACATAGCCATCAGCTTCTGTACCGTACTTCACGCAGTTCTCGTGAATGTTCTCCATGATCCAGAGAAGCTTAGCGTCAACTTCTTCAGAAGTCCAGTTGAGACGCTGAGAGTTCTGAGCCATTTCAAGACCTGATACAGATACACCACCTGCGTTAGAAGCCTTACCTGGAGAGTAGAGGATCTTAGCGTCCTGGAATACCTTGATAGCTTCTGGAGTAGTAGGCATATTAGCACCTTCAGCAACAGCGATTACGCCGTTAGCAACGAGAGCCTTAGCAGCTTCTTCGTTAAGCTCGTTCTGAGTAGCACATGGGAGAGCGATGTCAGCCTTCTCGAACCAAGGCTTAGCACCTTCTACGTACTTAGCGTTTGGATACTGCTCAACATACTCCTTGATACGTCCACGGTAAACGTTCTTGAGTTCCATGATATAGTCGAGCTTAGCGCGATCGATACCCTCTGGATCGTAGATGTAACCGTCAGAGTCAGACATTGTCATTGGAGTACCACCGAGCTGGAGAACCTTCTC
>JAZRYU010000165.1:0-14080 GCA_045600885.1 Prevotella sp. | reverse complement strand
AACAAAGAAAACTCACCGCGGAGTTGTTTTCTAAAGTTTCCGTTTTCTGCGTTTGGCAGTTTTCTGGGAGCTCGCGACCGTTTTCCAGCGCCATCCGTGTCAGCGAACCAACAAACGTTCAGGCGCGTTTTCTGTTAACATTATTTTACCGGACAGTAATAATAAGAAATAAAAGAGACTTATTTGGTCTTTCTTCACGCGGGCGCGCACGTATTTTCTGAAACTAAGGTACACAGGTACACTGACACTGCTAAGCAACTGAATATCAACCACCTTATTAGTGTACCTTATGGTTCACAAAAGGTACACTAAAAGGTACACTGAGCGAAGTTAATCCTCTGCAGGAGCAATCGGTTTCTTGCTAGAAAATAGATTTTTTCTTATAAGAGAAATTTTGTTTTCTTATAAGAAGAGGCAATGAGTTCCCAAAGCTCTCGTCTTGTTTTCCTTTGGATCTTAACTGAAATCTGCGAATGCCGGAAAATTCAAAGTTTAGCCTACACCCTACACCAAACACCACTTAATAGTTTGATTGTCTGTGAATTACGAGGGTGTAGGACAGGTGTAGGCAGGTGTAGGCTAATCATCAAGCCTACACCCACGCGAAGCCCGATAAACACTGGCATTCGCGACGATTTGGTGTAGGGTGTAGGCTAATCATGAAAATTTAGCGTTTGGCCAGATGGTGCCCGCCAACTCCCGCTTCTTCGGATTCTGTGTACGCGCAGTGCTGGCTGAGTAACGAGTATTGCACTATCAAGAAAGTTTCTTGAATCATAAACAATAACAAATCCCGACCCTCACACAGCTGAAGGTCGGGATTTGTGATAATTTCAAACTACGGAAATTAAGAGGGAGATATGTTGGGCAAGGTTATTAAGCCTGCTCCACCTCTGCTTCTGTCAAACCAAGGGCAATGGCAATTTGTGCATTCGACAATGTTCCAAGTGATTTCAGATTGCGGACGCTGGCTATCTTTTCCTGATAAGCCTTAACCCTTTCTTCTTCACGGCCTTCTTCACGGCCTTAGAAAAAGAGGGAAAAAAAATCATTTTCCCTCTCTTTTTCTAAATTCTTGCACCTTTAGAATCTCAGCCACTTGATGAGATCCTTGAACGACGGCTTCTGACCGTACATGAGAATTCCGACGCGGTAAATCTTTGAGGAGAGAAGTATTACTGCTGCCGCTGTAACATAGAGGATTGCAATGGAGAGAAGCACATTCCAGACCGGTATGTCGAACGGCATGCGAACCATCATCACGATTGGCGATGTGAGCGGTATATACGAACACCATACTGCCAGCGGTCCGTTAGGATTCTCCATGGAGAACATTGCGGCATAGAGGGCAAAGACGAAGATCATCATCACAGGCATCTGGAACTGACCAGCATCCTGCATCTCATTGACTGCTGCTCCGAAGGCTGCAAAGAGCGAGGCGAAGAGGAGATAGCCGCCAATGAAATAAAGCACGAAGAAGATAAATATGCTGGTGAAGTTCATGCCACTGATTATCTGCAACATCTCTATCATCGGATTGTCTGCCATCTGCTGCATCTGCTGTAACTGTGCAAGCTGTTCGGCTGATCCTGCTGCCGCCATATCTGTAAGCTCTGGCATAGCGGAGATGCCGTAAGCAGTGCCGGCAACGGTGGAAACGATGACCATCATTGTTCCCCAGATAAGCATCTGAAGGAGTCCGACAAGTCCGCAACCGATAATCTTTCCCGCCATAAGCTGCCACGGCTTTACGGAAGAGACGATAATCTCCACGATTCGATTGGTCTTTTCTTCCATCACGCTGCTCATGACCATTGATCCGTAAGAGATGATGAAGATATATATGAAGAGGGAGAGCATGAGTCCGATGACGGCTGCTATCTCTGCACTCGACTCCTTATCGCCTTCGTCTGTCTTGCGAAGTGTCTTCACACTGAAGTCCACGTCGGCTGCCTTCACGATTTCTTCCACATTAGGAAGATTGAAGGAACCGAGGCGGTCTGTGCGAATCTTATTGCGAAGAACGCTGTTCACCTCAGACTCAACGACATTAGGTGTTTCCTCTACGGAATAGATTATAGCCGAACCTGCCTTTGCATTTGTCAGCGTGTCGGAGATGTAGAGTATCTGTGTGTAGGGTGAGTCTTCTGACTTAAGGACGTTGCTGATGGTGTCTATCGGCGCATTGTCCTTTATAGTGACGAAGCTGACATTATCTGTATTCTTGAAAGAAGGAGCATAGAGACCTGTCTTGTCAACAACGCCGACAGTGAAGTTCTCGTCGCTATCAATGCTTCCCAACAAAGCAGGAATGGCAACAATGGCTACCATGATAAACGGCATGAGAAGGGTAAGAAGAATAAACGACTTCTTCTTTACCTTGGTAACGAACTCACGCTGTATGATTATCCAAACCTTTTTCATCTTATCATTTACAATAATAGATTAACCTCCTACCACCTTCAGGAAGATTTCGTTCATTGAAGGGAAGACTTCCTTCGTGATAATCTTCTTCTCCTCCTGGAAGCGCTCTTGAATTTCCTCGACTGTGCCTTGAAGAACAATCTTCGACTTATTGACGAGGGCTATCTTGTCGCACACTTCCTCTACGGACGCCATGTTGTGGGTAGAGAAGATGATGGTGTGACCTTTGTCGCGAAGATTGAGGATCTCGTTCTTAAGGATCTCAGCATTCACTGGGTCGAAGCCAGAGAAAGGTTCGTCGAAGATGAGCAACGGCGGTTCATGAAGAACAGTGGTAACAAACTGCACCTTCTGCTGCATTCCTTTGGATAGTTCCTCGAGCTTCTTGTTCCACCAAGGCATGATGTCGAGTTTCTCGAACCAAGCTTTCAGTCGCTTCTCTGCCTCATCAGAAGAGAGTCCCTTCAGGCGAGCAAGATAGATGGCCTGTTCGCCTACCTTCATTTTTTTGTAGAGTCCGCGCTCCTCAGGAAGATAGCCGATGGAGAGCATGTCATCCTCGCAAAGCGGATGACCGTCGAACATCACTTCTCCGCTATCAGGAAGGGTGATGTGGTTTATGATACGGATAAGAGTTGACTTTCCTGCGCCATTAGGTCCGAGAAGTCCGAAGACCTTTCCGCGTGGCACTTCTATGCTTACGTCGTCAAGCACCTTATGTGTGCCGTAACTCTTATGAATATGTGTGGCTGTTAGAAACATAAAATGAGAGCCCCCTACCCCCCAAAGGGGGAATTTTTAATAGTTTTGCGGGGAATATGTAATTTATTTATTATTATATGTATTTTTGTTTACCTATAAATCCAATTAAAAACTCCCCCTTTGGGGGATGGGGGGCTAATATTTATTCAAATGAACATTCTCCCATTTGAGTTTATCCTCGTTCTGCGGCTTGCGTTCTGTCTCCTTATGACCGATGCCAACGATGCAGAGAACATTCTGGTTTTCAGGAATATTGAGTATGCCACGAACAACCTCTTCAGCATTTGTTCCATCAGGGAGCGCACGCTTGTGAATCTGACACCAGCAGGCTCCGAGTCCGAGTTCCTCTGCCTGAAGGAGCATACCGTAGGCTGCGATAGAACCGTCTTCGATCCAGCAGTCGTTCTCAAGAGCATCGCCACAGACAACTACTCCGAGCTTACAGCCCTTAAGGAACTCTCCGCCCATTGCCTTGGAATCGGAAAGTTTCTCAAGATCGAGCTTATCTTCTACGACAACAAACTGCCAAGAGCGCTTGCTCTTAGATGATGGAGAAAGCAGAGCTGCACGAAGAATGAGCTGCACAGCATCCTGCGAGATATCGTCAGCAGTGAACTTTCTGTGACTGCGACGCTTGAGTAATAAGTCTTTTAACATAATAAAAGGAGCCCCCTAACCCCCGAAGGGGGAACTTTTTATAGTTTTGAGGGGTAATTTTTAGATTGTTATTAATAGATTTTATCTTTCGTTAAAGCAATTAAAAGCTCCCCCTTCGGGGGATGGGGGGCCTAAAACTCGAACGTAACCTTCGCATTCAACATTCTGCCCGTGAGATAGTTAGGTACGGCGTACTGATGGTTAGTAACATCGGTCACCCAATAGTAACTGTTCACATTGTTTATGCCAAGAAGGTTGAGACAATCCACTCCGAGCCAGATATTTCGGAATACGGAACGATGTCCCTTGCGCTTGCTCTTCTGCGTAACCTCCCAGTCCTTTATCTTCTGCTCATTGTCGAGCAGTCGATAAGACATTCCGGCATCAACTCTCTTATAGGCTGGCGCACGGAAAGGCATCTGCGATAGGTCGCGGTGTGGAGCTCCGAAAGGAAGTCCGTCGGCAAAGGCGAGCTTCACGGACATCTTCCAGCGTGTTGTGCCAGGGAAATAGTCTGTGAAGAAGAGGTTTACGGCATATCTCTGGTCTGAAGGCATCGGAATACTCTTGCCGTTGAGATTCATGCGAGTATCCATGAAGGAAAGCGAGATCCACGAGTCTGTGCCTTCAACAAACTCTCCGTAAAGCTTCATGTCCAAACCCATAGCATGACCGCCAACCTGCTGCGAAGCGTCATAGACAATCTTGACGTTGTTTACGCTGTAAGGAATGAGGTTGTTGAGGAGCTTATAGTAAGCCTCAGCAGAGAACTTGAACTTGCGCTCGTTGAGTTTGAAGCGCTGGTCGTAGGCTGCGATGAAATGGATGGACTGCTGCGACTTTATCTTATCGTTCAGTCGGGCATAGGTCACTCCGTCGGTGGTTATAGTGTCACGAAGTTCCTTGTAGAAAGGTGCCTGATAATAGATACCCGTGGCAAAGCGCAGAGTGACATCGTTGTTGAATGCAGGCACGATGGCAAGGGAGATACGAGGAGAGAGGATGCTCTCCTTGTTGAAGTTCCAGTGGGCAAAGCGCAGACCGTAGTTGAGCGTGTAGAACGTCTTCTCACTGGCAGACATCCACTTGTAGGTATCCTGCACGAAAGCTTCTACACGATTGGCTCTCAGTTCGTTGCGAACATTAAGGGAGTAGATCATGTCAAGGCGGTCGCCAGTATGAGGCATGGAATATCCGGCACTGTCGCGCATCTCGTATTCCTTGCTCTGCTCGCGGATATGCTCCATCTTATAGGTTAATCCGGCAAGCCAATCGTGATGTCTTTCCTTATGCTGGAACTGAAGCTTCAGACTCTTCACGTCAGCCTTGAGATAGTTTCGGGCATGTTCGGCATAAGTACCGATGCCGAGATTCTCCGACGTTTCGGTCTGCGTGAGCCAATACTGTACCTGAATGTCGTATTTCTCCTGCTCGTTGGTATAGAACGCTGAGCCGAGGAGCTGAACCTTTGTCTTATCAGAGACATTGTACGTAACGGCAGCACTACCGAAAAAAGTGCGGAAGACATCCTTCTCCCAACCGTCGAAATAAACCTTGAAGCTCTTCACGCTCTCCAGCGTACCGAACTTCGTCTCACGACTTTCTGGAGTGAAGTTATAATGATTGTCGGAGATGTCGCCAAGAAGTTCTATCTTCCACTTCTTTGTCGGTTCGTAAGTAAGATAGGTCTGATAATCAAAGAAATTCGGATCGTACTCAGCCTTATTATCTCCACCGCCGAGAAGCATTTTGTTTGTCTTATAGCGAACGCCATTTTGCCAAGAGAAATTCTTTGTTCCGAAGCCTACGTATGCCGAACCTCCAAGAAGACTTGCCGTAAGAGAAGCCTCAAAAGGTTTCGGTTTCTTGTAGGTGATGTTCAGCGCTGATGACATTTTATCACCAAACTTAGCATCAAAGCCGCCTGTAGAGAAATCTACGCGCTCCACCATATCTGCATTGATAATGGAGAGTCCTTCCTGCTGACCGCTGCGAACAAGGAACGGACGATAGATCTCCACATTATTAATATATACGGAGTTCTCGTCGAAAGAGCCGCCGCGGACATTATACTGCGAGGACATCTCGTTGTGAGTGGAAACGCCAGCCTGCTGCTGAATCATTTCCTCAACGGCATTTCCTGTAGTTGAAGGACCGCGCTTAACATCCTCAATATCAAGCTTCTGCGTCTGGTCTGTCTGTCGGCGTTCTTCGGTAACGGTTACTTCGCCAAGGTCTGTGTTATCATCGGAAAGCTGTATGATGAAGGTCTGCTTGCCCTTCGGATTGCGCAGAAGCTTTGTCTTCGTCTTATATCCGACGATGGAATAGCGCACAACAACGCTATCGGCAGAGTTTGCTGTCAGGACATACTCGCCACTGAGATTGGTGAAAGCAACCTTGCCTTGCGAAGGTATGGACACGGTGCAGAACTCTACAGGGCTTCCGTTGGTGTCAGTAACGCGACCTTGCAGGGTAAACGACTGCGCCTCAATGCCAAGACTGACAAAGAGGAGAGTTAATATGATGAGAAAGAGTTTTTTCAATCTTCGTCTGGCTGGAGGTTGTCAATATCAATAATGCGAAGTTCGCAAGCACGAGTGACAAGGCGAGTGGCATTGATGCCTACGCCGAAATTGCCTGAAGGAAAGAGCTTACGCACGAGTTCGTTCTGACGCTTCTCAAGGCTCTTTACTCCGAAAGGCATGCCGCGAAGTCCTGTAATCTGCTCCTTTGTATAGCCGAGAGCAAGATGACGAAGGAAACGCTCGTCGTATTCGTCAATATCATAGTTGATGAGGGCATCGCCACGCATCATTTCCATATTCACGCTGCGCTTGTAACGGGCAACAATCTTATCCATGATAGGCTGATTGAAGACCATCTTTTTTCCCTTCATCACGGAAATAACGTCATTTCTAGTGAGGAGCTCACCACTCTTGAGCGAGATTCCGTCACATCCGGCATCCATAACGTCAACCCAGAGTTTCTCGTTAAGGATCTCGCCTGTGAAGATGATGACCTTTACGTCAGGATATTTCTGCTTACATTCGCGGCAGATCTCTACACCAACAGTGGTTGAACCTCCGAGACCGAGGTCGAGAAGCACGAGGTCTGGCTGGTTTGAGTTTATCAATCGCCAGAAATCAACCTCGTTCTGGGCAGTGCCAATAATCTCTGCCTCAGGGATTTCCGTCTTTACAAGGCCTTCTGTGCCTTTGAGTTCGAGAGGCACATCTTCTACTATAATTATCTTGAAGCTGTTCATATTAGGGGTGTTTTGGACCTCGCATGAATGCGAGGGAACGGTGGCTATTATAACCGGCGACGAAATCACCGGGAACGGTGGCTAGAGCGTTCCTTTGGTTGAAGGAAGGTTGAAGTTATAGATGTCGCGACGAACGGCGTTCTTTATGGCGCGAGCGAGAGCCTTGAAAATGCCTTCTATCTTATGGTGCTCATTCTCGCCGCGAGCCTTAATGTAGAGGTTCATCTTGGCTGCATCGGAGAAGCTCTTGAAGAAATGGAGGAACATCTCAGTAGGCATATCCCCTACCCTTTCGCGCTTGAACTCAGCGTCCCATACAAGCCATGGTCTGCCGCCGAAGTCGAGAGCAACCTCACACTGGCAGTCGTCCATAGGAAGGAAATATCCGTAGCGCTCAATGCCTCGCTTGTCGCCAAGAGCCTGAAGAATACATTCGCCAAGAGCGATACCTGTATCTTCTATTGTATGGTGCTCATCAACGTTGAGGTCGCCCTTTGTGTGAACATAGAGGTCAAGGTTGCCGTGCTTGCCAATCTGCTCAAGCATGTGGTCGAAGAAGCCGAGACCAGTCTCAATGTCGCACTTGCCAGAACCGTTCAGGTCAACGGAAACCTTTATCTGCGTTTCCTTTGTATTACGCTCAACAGTAGCCTTTCTCTCGCCGGCAAAGAGGATCTCTGCGATGCCGTCCCAAGAGAGGTCGTCAGAGAGAATGAGGGATTTGCAGCCAAGATTTACGGCAAGCTGTGCGTCAGTCTCACGATCGCCGATGACGTAGCTGTTGGCAAGGTCGTACTCAGGATTGTCAATATACTCAGTGAGCATACCAGTTCCAGGCTTGCGGCAAGGGTGGTTATCCTCTGGGAAATGGCGGTCAATGTGAATCTTGTCAAACACAACACCTTCGCTTTCAAGTGTCTGAAGAACGAAGTTGTGGGTTGGCCAGAAGGTATCTTCTGGATATGAATCCGTGCCAAGTCCGTCCTGATTGCTGACCATGACAAACATAAAGTCAGTCTTCTCGCGGATGAAGGCGAGGTTCTTGAACACACCTTTCTTGAATTTCAGTTTCTCCCAAGCATCAATCTGCTCGTCTTCCGGTTCCTCAATGAGGGTGCCGTCGCGGTCTATGAATAGTATCTTTTTCATTTTATTTCAATACTTCCGCCTATCCATTCGGTAAACGGTTGTTCCTCTGTGAACTCATAGACACGGAGGACTTTTCCTTCATCGTCTCGCTCCACAATGGCTTGACGATATTCGCGACCGTTATACACAACTCGGTTATAGGCTTGCTTTTTCAAAATCTATTTAAACTTCATTAACTTAATATCTTTTCACTGCACGATCCATCTCGCGTCTGTCTTCTTTTTCCTTCATTGTAGCGCGCTTGTCATACTGCTTCTTACCGCGGGCAAGAGCGATATCAACCTTCGCACGACCGTTCTGATCAATGAAGACAAGAGTAGGAATAAGGGTAAGACCGACAGCCTTCAGCTCTTCCTTCAAGCGATAGATCTCCCTTTTCTTAAGCAGAAGCTTACGGTCACGCTTTGGAGCATGGTTAGAGAACGAGCCATAGAAATAAGTCGAGATATTCATTCCCTTAAGCCATACCTCGTTGTTATGGATGTAGCAGTATGTATCAACCAGCGAAGCCTTGCCGAGACGGATAGACTTTATCTCCGTTCCGGTAAGCACAATGCCGGCTGTATATTCATCAACGAAGAAGTAGTCGAAGGCAGCTTTCTTATTCTTAATCTGCACAGGACTCTTCTTGCGAAGTTCTTGCTGTTCTTTATTCATTTCAACTTAGATTCAAAATATTCTCAGAGTATTTGCAGACAGCCTTTCTGTGGGTTACAAAGATTACTGTTCGCTGTTCCTCAGAGAGCACATTCTTTAGTAATTGTTCTTCTGTTTCGCCATCGAGGGCTGATGTAGCCTCGTCGAAAACCATAATAGCTCCGTCCTTCAGCAAGGCTCTTGCTATAGCTATACGCTGCGCCTGACCTTCGGAAAGTCCTATGCCATCCTCAGATATCACGGAGTCTATGCCGTCAGGAAGTTCAAAGACGAAGTCGGCACAAGCAGTCTTCAGGGCATTTTTCATATCCTCATCTGTAGCATCCATTCTGCCAAGGAGAAGATTGTCGCGAATGGTTCCGCTCATCAGCGTATTTCCCTGAGGAACAAATACGATGTTTGTACGATGAAGTGGGGACAAATCCTCTTCAGTTTCGTCATTGTATATTCGCACGCTACCTTCCGTCGGATGGACAAGAGCAAGGATAAGTCGGAGCAAGGTTGTCTTACCAGAGCCAGTCTCGCCAAGGATTACGTTGCATGTTGCAGGTTTGAAGTCGAACGAAAGACCTTCAATAACCAACTTATGCTGCTCGTCATCCTTATATGCAAAGGAGATATTCTCTGCCTTTATGCCAAGCTTTCCTTGAAGCTTTCGCGGCTCGCCCTGCTCTTCCAGCGGATTCTTCTCCAGCTGCATCAGTCGTTCTGTAGCCGTGAAGACCATCACGAACTGCGGAACAAGTCGGGTAAGGCTGCGCGCTGGTTGCTGCACCTTTGAAACGAGCTGAAGGAAAGCCGTCATTCCACCGAAGGAAAGAGTGCCGGCAGAAAGGCGCAAAGCTGACCAGAGGAACGCAACAATATAGGTTATCGAGAAACCCAGATTGAGAGTGAGGCGGGATATTACCGAGAACTTTGTACGCTGTATGACGTTCTTCCTCAGCTTACTGTGAGTACGCTCCAGCTTATCCACCATTGCGTCTTCCTTCTCCTGCGTCTTTATCAGCATACGGTTCTGAACGGTTTCCTGAAGAATGCTCTGCACTTCGGAGTCCGTATCGCGAACCTCGCGGTTTAGCCTTCGCATCTTTCGCATATAAAGCTTGCTGGCGAGTATGAAAAAAGGTAGCAACACGACTATGATGCAAGCCAGTTTCCAGTCCATAGAAGCGAGATAGGCGAAAGCGCAGCAGAAGAGCGTCAACACGGAAAGTGTGCTCGGAAGAGTCTCTGTAAGGAAACCCACCACCTGCTGCACATCTGTTTCCAGTCGGTTTATCACGTCGCCGCTGTGCATCTGCCCTTTTCCTTCCCATTCAGAGCGGAGCAATCTGCTGAGCATTTTCTGCTGCATTCGGTTCTGAGCCTTCACACCGAGGAGGTTTCTCACCCAAATGCCAGCAATGCTCTCAGCATACGAACAGCCTATAAGTCCAGCCATAATCATGACAGCCCCGACGACGGAGCCTTCAACGTCATGAGAAGCAACATCAATAGCGTGCTTCACTGCCCACACCTGTGCCATCTGAATGGCCACATCGATGAGTCCGAGCGAAGCGTTTATGAATGCCTGCAGTCGGTTTCCCTTCCACGCATTCCACAACCATTTGATTTCTTCTTTATACATTACAGGACAAAATACTTAGCTAAATCGGCATTTATTTCGGAAAAAGCGGCTCCGTTATGTATAAACGAAACCGCTCTTATATTAACTTCAAGTGGGTTATGAATCCCACAGAATGAAGGGTATGCTTACTTTACCGAAATCTTTCTTACAGTCTTGCCAACCTTCACGATGTAGCATCTTTTAGTGAGGTTTCCAAGATCAATTTTCTGCGAAGGACTTGTTATCTTTACAGACATGATAACGATGCCTGTTACATCGTAGATGAAAAGAGTTTCCCCCTGAGCATTATCCACATGAAGAGTTCCTGCGCTATATCCGACTGTCGGTTCAGCTGCACTCATCTCGACGATATCTATGGCTGCAAAGGCTGTAGTTGGTATAACTACTGCTGCAAGTGTGAATATTGAGAGCGAGAGTATATATTTTTTCATAGGCTATAATCCTTTGTTATTCTGCTGCAAAGTTACGATTTATTGTGTAAACTTGCAAAAAAATCTTGCAAAAAGGCTAAAAAAAGTGGAAAAGATGAGCAATTTCGGCAAAAATAATACTTATCAGAGGCGAATTTCCATGTTTTCGTTGGTAAGATACGTGTTCTCAAACACTTTCTTTGCCTCTTCCAGAAGCACGGATTCGTCGTTATATCTCTGCGAATAATGACCGATATAAAGCCTTTCAACGTCAGCGTCCCTGGCCACTTTCGCAGCCTCTTCCGCAGTGGAATGATAGTACTTTGCGGCTTGATCCTTTCGGTCGTTTGCGTATGTCGCCTCATGATAGAGCACGTCAACTTCCTCCAACTGCTTGTACAGGTCTGGGATGTATTTCGTGTCGGAGCAGTAAGCGTAAGATTTAGGCTTTTCGGCTGGCGTTGTCAGTTGGGTGAAAGGCACTATTTCGCCATCCTCAGCCACGAAGTCCATGCCGTTCTTTATGTCGTTCAGCTTATAGTTCGGCACATGGTAGAAATCCACCATCTTACGATTTATGTGCGGAAGCTTCTGCTTTTCGCTGAAGATAAAGCCCGAACAAGGCATACGATGATTGAGCGGAAGAGACTTCACGCAGACCTTCTCGTCCTCGTAGATCACCTGTTTCTTCGTTGTATCCACGGCATGGAAGATTACCTCGAAGCCCATATCGCGACAGAACATCTTCATCTGAAGAGCGAGGAAATCCTCCAGTTCCTTCGGCGCAAAGACATGCAGCGGCTTATCACGGTCAAGGAGATTGAAGGAGGAAATCAGTCCGATGAGTCCGAAGACATGGTCGCCATGAATATGCGAGATGAAGATTGCGGACAGGCGGGAGAAAGCAAGCTTAGAGCGACGAAGCCACACCTGAGTGCCTTCGCCGCAGTCTATGAGGTAAAGATGTCCGTCAACCTCCACCACTTGCGCAGCGTTGTTATGACGCATCGTTGGCAGAGCAGAGCCGCATCCTATAACTGTTACTTTCATCTTTCTAAGTTTATGATTAACAGTCCTTTAGCGTGTTCTAATGAAATCGAGTATTCCGTCCTTGTTCTCCAGCGTGAGAGTGTCAGGGAGAAGGTTGTAGATGTCAAACGTATCGCCGTCAGCCACAATATGACCATTGATCATCCAACTGTTGTCCTCGTTGAGGTGGAGCGTTCTGCCAATGCCGTCATTGACCCAATCGCCCATGAGAGTGCTGAGGTTGATAACCTTCTTTGCAATATAATCCCATTCGCCGTCAAGATCCTTGTCGCCAACAACGGCATATCTGCTTCCGGCAAGGATGTCGCCAAGCACAATTCTTGAATCCTCAAGAGTATCTTCTGGCAGATATATTCTAACCGTATCGCCAGCAGAATCTGACGAAGCGACGGAAAGCTCAAGAGTACGATTGGCTGCGTCAAGGTATTCTCCGTAGATGGTAGAATCCTCGATAGTTATATCCTTATTGGCGGCAGACATAATGGAATTCTTAGGCTTATCCTGATTACATCCGCACACAAGAGCAAGGAGAAGAGAGGCATAAAGGAGTTTCTTCATTGTACTGATTTTTCTTTGGTTACGGTTGCAAAGGTACGAAGAAGAATCGTACTGACAAAGAAAAAGCGCAAAAACTTTCGTTTTTACTGGAATAAATAAGGAAAAAAGAACTCCGAGCATGCGCCCAGAGTTCAAAAAATCTTCGTATTACGATTGAAAATCGTTGATAACGACGCTATAATAATGCGGCTATTCGCCTTTCAAGAGTATCCTTGATAAAAGCGTTTATGGAGATTCCTGCCTGCTGTGCAAGCATTGCTACCCGACTGTGAATGGTTGGAGTAATGCGGATATTCAAACTGCCAGAGTAGCTCTTGTGTGCGGCAAGATTGTTCTCTTCGCAATAGATAAGGTAATCATCTACGGCTTCGTGAAAAGCCTCTGTCAATTCCTTGACACTTTCGCCTTCAAAATTTACCAAGCCTTCAATACCTTCAATTTTCCCAAAGAACACACCGTCTTCTTCAGAAAAGTTCACACTTCCTATAAAGTCTTTGTAATTGAGAGTATTCATAATCGTTTTATTTTATCAGACCAAGATTCTTTAATTCTTCTAACATTTGCTTTAGAGCATATTTCTTTACAATATTACCGGGATGTGGCTTGTGAAGAATTATGGGATATCCATCAGAAGAACGCTTGAATATGACTCGCGAGCCTGATGTTTTGCCTTTATTCGACTTCTCAAAGCTATAATGTGCCAACAATTTTTCAACTTCATGAAAAGTGAAATCTGTTGGCAAGAGCTTGAAGCGTTCAATCAATTTATCTATTTTCCCCATGCGTTAGTGCAACTAAAATTCGGTTGCAAAGATACAATAAAGCTTTTAGCTATACAAACTTCAAAAGGAATAATAGTAATTACTCTTTACAATTATCAAGAGAAATGCCATGAGACAAAAAAAGACAAGGGGGAATACAAAAACAAATCTGGCGCAAATCCCAACATAATGTTTGTAAGTATTCACGCCAGATTCAGTTTGGATTCTATGGTATTCTATTATGGTCGTACTCTATAATGTATTGCCCAACCAGATGGTGACATACTAGCAAATGTAACCATTGGATCCATAGAAGCCAATGGGTTGCTGTTGTTCGCAAACAAGAAGCGGAAATCAACGTCATTCATTTTCCCCACATATGTAACAGTCAGAAAATCTGATTCATAGTAGCGAATGGAGGTGAAGAAGATAGTCCTACCATTTCTTTGAATAGTCAGTTCGTCTTCGGATGCAAATGCATAGCATCCTTCAAACGATAATACTTCTTGATAATTTTTGTACTCCTTCGGATGCAGATTCTTATACATAAAAGAAGGATTCGATTTCTGGTATAAACTTAAACGTAATGCTGGCATATTTTTTTAATTATTACTTAACTAAAGTTTCCCACCCTTTGAAAGGTAGATTTATTTGATTTAACTTATTGATTAGATGGTTAATACGTTATACATATTGATTACGCGGCTTCCTCGTACTTTTCCAGTGCGCTGAGCATCACCTCGTATTTGGCAAG
>JAZRYU010000164.1:0-4450 GCA_045600885.1 Prevotella sp. | reverse complement strand
CGGTGCTTGTATGAACACTTGCCCTGTATATCGCCGTTCTATGGGTTATTCTTACACTTACTTCATCCCTGGACCTATCGGTATCAACCTCGGTATGCTTCACGATAAGGACAACAACTACCACAACTGCTCAGCATGTTCACTCTGCTGCTCTTGCGACAATGTTTGCCCTGTTAAGGTTGACCTATCAACACAGATCTACAAGTGGCGTCAGGAACTTGACGACATGAACCACGCCGACCCACTGAAGAAGGCTATGTCGCAAGGTATGAAGGTGATGTTTGAGCGTCCGGGACTTTACACTACGGCACTCAAGATGGCACCTCTTGCCAACTATGTTCCATCGTTCATTACAGGCATTAAGCTCAACGCTTGGTGTAAGCACCACACAATGCCAGAGTTCAAAGAATCGTTCCACTCACTTTGGAAGAAAGGAAAAGTAAAATAAATGTACAATGTACCATTTGCAAATGGTAAATAGTAAATGGTAAATGGTAAATGACATTATGAGCAGCAAAGATTTAATATTAGGTACATTGCGCAAGAATGTGCGCGAGACATACGATATGCCAGACCTCAGTTTCAAGAAGTTGACTTTCGACGATCCTGTGGCAGAGTTCATAAAGCAAGTTACAACAACCGCTGGCGCTAAGCTCGTGGAGATTAAACCGGGCGACGATCTCAACGCAAAGATTCGTGAGGCTTACCCAGAGGCAAAGGTTATTGCCAGCAATCTTCCGGGCATTGACGCACAGAAGAATCCGGATGAGGTTGAAATTGCACAAGACCTTGACGGCACTGACCTCGGTGTTATTGAAGGTGGCGTGGCATGCGCAGAGAACGCTTGCGTCTGGGTACCGATGAACATGAAGCAGAAGGCTATCTGCTTTGTTTCAGAATTCCTCGTCATCATCGTTTCAAAGAAGAACATCGTTTCTAACATGCACGACGCTTACAAGGCTCTTGAGCAGATGGGCGAAGAAACCTCAAAGTACGGTTTCGGCACATTCATCTCAGGTCCTTCCAAGACAGCCGACATCGAGCAGTCGCTCGTTTACGGTGCGCAGGCTGCCTGCGGTGTAACGATATTCCTGACTGAGTAAAGCACAGAATGTAGGGCGAATTGGAAACGACGCCCCATGGCGTCGTTAAGCCGCCGCAAAGCAAGGTACTGTGCTGAGGTTCATGTTCGCTCCCTAACGACGCCATGGGGCGTCGTTTCCACTAAGAGACATCAGGTACTTAAAAAGGGACAACTTGTATATCGCCCTACAACCTAAAACCTAAAACCTAAAAACCTTATAACCTAAAACCTTAATCTTTATGAACATCCGAAACATATTCCTCGCCATGTCTATCCTTGCCGCTCCTTGCGCAATGATGGCAGACGAAATTGATACAGCCCCTGTTACCGTTCCAGATGAGTCATCATCTGGCTCAATCGAAAACGAGTTCCTCACCAACGAATCCAACCACGAAGCTGGCTTCCTTACTGAGTATCTCAACGAAGCCATCAACAAGTCTATGGGCGAAGCAGCTGCCGTTCCTTC
The DNA here is from genome assembly GCA_045600885.1 of Prevotella sp. Lineage (GTDB taxonomy): Bacteria > Bacteroidota > Bacteroidia > Bacteroidales > Bacteroidaceae > Prevotella. The sequence goes on along the minus strand of JAZRYU010000164.1, from coordinate 2,900 downwards.
GGCTTCAACCGATGGTCAAGACATGGAGATTGGCCGTAAGGTTACAGAATTTGCCTCTGCGCCTAAGTTTGGCGGCTACTATATGAGCGGCTATTACTATTCAAGCAAGGAAGGCGCTCATTCTGGCGACGGCTTCAAGCAGAAGAATGCCCGCATGTATGTCAGCGGAACAATCCTCAAGGACTTCAGCTATCTCGTTCAGGTGCAGCTCACCAACCAGGCTTTCCACATGAAGGACTACTGGCTTGAGTGGAAGAAATATCCTGAGTTCCAGATCAAGGGCGGTCAGTTCATTCGCGTCTTCGGTTACGAAAACCCTTACAACCCATTCGAATACCACGATGGCGCTTACGCTCAGATCACACAGCAGCTCTGCGGACAGGCTGACTACGTTGGCGAAGACAACGGCGGTGGTCGTGACAAGGGTATTCAGATTCAGGGTGACCTCTTCCCTGCAAAGGACGGTCATCGCTACCTCCACTATCAGGTTATGGTGAGCAATGGTCAGACCATCAACTCTGCCGACAAGAACTCTCAGAAGGACATCTCTGGTATGATTGCCATCCAGCCTATCCAGGGACTTCGTCTCGCTTTCTGGGGATGGACAGGCAACTTCACTGGCAACAACGGCGTGACAGTTAATCGCGATCGCTACATGATCTCTGCTTTCTATGACAAGAACGACTGGACATTCCGCTCAGAATTTGCTCACTCTGTAGGTCATAGCGTACTGGCTACTGACGGCAAGGGCGGCTTCACTGACAAGGGCAAGCAGCAGGGTTGGTATGCAGCACTCGGCATCCCTTGCAACGCATGGCTCAAGACATGGCTTAAGTATGATGCTTACGAGCGCGATGCTTCTGTGGAAACAATGAAGTCTATCTACTCCGTAGCTCCAAACATCCAGCTCCACAAGAACCTCTGGTTCCAGCCACGCGTAGCTTACGTTCACGACCGCAACCTCTCTTCAGACAACCGCAACTACTGCGAACTCTCTTGCGAAGTAGGCGTAAGATTCTAATGTTAAACACAAAATCCCGTACTCCATGCGAAATGGAATGCGGGATTTGTTATGTTGTAGGGCGAGGATTTCCGAGCCGCGATTTAGTTTTATTGTAATTATTTCCACCAATCGTCCTTCACGCCGCTGATGATGCGTGCCAGCTCATTCATCACGAGGCACATCTCACGGCTGATGGAAGACTGGGAGGCATTGCCGTCTTCGTTATTGGCATGGGCTTGCCCCGAGCCTGTTGAAGGGTTTCTATAGACATACGTCCAACACGTCATCTGCACATGGCGATTCTCAGCTGTTGAATAGAACGCTTTTCCTCCTGGTTTATATCGATTGCTAAAGCCGTTATCCATCAGTTCTACGAATGGCAACTGCTCCTGCATCAGCTGCTTCATGATGTCGCGCTCCTTAGGACTCACAAAGGCACTAACGACAACTGCACCCTCGCGTGCCGCTTGCATCACCGCCTCTTTCTGCTGCTCAAAGAGTGCCACATCAGCACGATGACAGATGAGCGATACCTTGCGTCCGGCAGCCAGCAATGTCCGATTGCCAACATAGTCGAGAGCAAGAGAGTTTTCGTCATTCGGTTGTCGCTTGAGGCGTTGGTTCACTTTCGTTTGCAGCATGCGGCATTTCTCCGGATTGCGCCCAATCCAAGGATCAGCGGCTACGGCAGCAAGAGCGCGCTGCAATGTCCAATTCCCAGAATGCCCATTGCGCAGCACTCGAAAACAATCGGGCTTAGAGCGAGTTATCAAGCGCTTGCGCGGGTTATTGCGAATGTACTGTCGCTTTGTCTCAATCTCTTCTTCCGTCACAGCCTCCACATCGTTGTAGCCGCGCACCATAAGGGCAGGACCACGGAATGAGCGGGTATGGTCGCGGTCTTGCCATTTCGCCCGTAGCGCCTTGTCCTGAGCCCTCGTAAACGCTGCAGCGTCCTTTGCTTTCCGCATCTCTCGCCACGGTATGCCAAGCGTGTCCCAATAGCAATGGGTTCCGCCAATCATCAGTCCATTGATGATGCTTCCAAGGTGTTCTCTGTTCCCTGGCAACAGGTGCAACAGGGCATGCAGATGTTCAGGCATAACTATCAGCCCTTCGCATTTGCACATAGGGTGAAAATCATCAACGGTATTCCACACCTCCTCCACCTTCTGTCCTAGTTCCGTCAGCACGCATCGCGGCGCATTCTCACTTCCATCTTCTGCGTTAGGATCTCCAATGAGATACCCAAGCACTGGCGCTTCGCCCCTCGTGTTCAAGGTAACATGAAACCACCCCTCAGTATAGTCATTGAGGGGATTACGCTTCAGAGCATCTGGCGTTTCAGCTTCCTTTTGGCGAATCTTGGCGATTTGTTCGGGAGTTAAAGGCATGGCGATTTCGTTATATATGATTCTGAGTGATGTTTGATTTTCGTTTGCAAAGTTACTGTTTTTTATAGATAAGAACAACAACATCCCATAAAAATAGCTGATTTTAACGATAAACGGCATATTTTGTTTTCAAGAATAGCTACTGCAACGTTTGCAACAAACGCAACATAGAAACGAACATAACCAACAAAATCCCGTACTCCACACATAATGGAATACGGGATTTGTTATTAGGAAGAATCATTATTCAATCAGTCATTCCTCTGCTACAAATTTTCCAAATTCATCTTCCTCGTTGATAGACTTGTAAGGAATGATATGGGCAGAACCATGTTGACTCATGTTGAGCGAAGCTGGTTTATGTTTCATAAACTCTTCAAACTGGTCTCTTGTTAACGTGCTCTCTACTCCTGAAAGCAGTCGCGTAATAATCCAGTCATCACCCCTTCTGACGGGAAGATAGAAGATGTGTCCAGTCAGTATGGAAGCCTGTTTGTAGCAGC
>JAZRYU010000163.1:0-16476 GCA_045600885.1 Prevotella sp. | reverse complement strand
ACTCATCGACTGGTACGAGAAGGAAGGTCTCCATCACCACATCAACGGCCTCGGCGAGCTCGACCGCATCTTCGGCGACATCAAGGCTGTTGTTGATAATATTTAAGGAAAGGACAAATACTTAAAATAAAACAACTTTGGCAGAATCAAATTTCATAGACTACGTTAAAATCCACTGCCGCTCGGGAAAGGGCGGTCGTGGATCCATGCATCTTCGTCACGTAAAATACAATCCTAACGGCGGACCAGACGGTGGCGACGGCGGTAAGGGTGGCAGCATCTATCTCCGCGGAAACCATAACTACTGGACCCTGCTCCACCTGAAGTTCCAGCGCCATATCTTCGCTGAACACGGCGGCAACGGCGGTCGCGACAAATGTCACGGAACTGACGGCAAGGACATCTATATCGATGTGCCTTGCGGAACAGTCGTTTATGACGCCGAGACGGGTAAGTATATCTGCGACGTGAACCAGGACGGACAGGTTGTCATGCTGCTCAAGGGCGGCAAGGGCGGACTCGGAAACTTCCAGTTCCGTACAGCTACCAACCAGGCTCCACGCTACGCTCAGCCAGGCGAACCGATGCAGGAACGTACCGTAATCATGGAGTTGAAGCTGCTTGCCGATGTGGGTCTCGTTGGTTTCCCTAACGCTGGCAAGAGTACCCTCGTGTCTGCTCTCTCATCGGCACGACCAAAGATAGCAAATTATCCCTTCACCACCCTTGAGCCATCACTCGGCATCGTGCCTTATCGTGACCACAAGTCGTTCGTAATGGCTGACATCCCGGGCATCATTGAGGGTGCTGCAGAAGGCAGAGGACTCGGTCTGCGATTCCTTCGCCACATAGAACGCAACTCGCTGCTGCTCTTCATGGTTCCTGGAGATACGGAGGACATCCTGAAGGAATACAACATCCTGCTTCAGGAGCTGGAGAAATTCAACCCTGAACTGCTCGACAAACACCGCGTACTCGCCATCACGAAGTGCGACCTCCTTGACGAGGAACTCTGCGAAATGCTTCGCGAGACTACTCCGCAGGATGTTCAGGTGGTGTTCATCTCGGCGGTAACTGGTCAGGGCATAGACGAACTAAAAGACATTCTTTGGGCAGAGCTGAACTCTGAAAGCAATAAGCTTCAGACAGTCATGGCAGAGGATTCACTCGTTCATCGCGATAAGGACATGACACGCTTTGCAGCAGAAGTGAAGGCTGAAGACGACTACGACCTCGAAGCCGACCTTATTGAGCCAAGCGAAGACGACGACCTCTTCGACGACGTAGAGGAACTCGAAGACTACGAGGTGTTTGAGGTCTAGACCTTCCCCCAACCCCTTCCTTTCAGGACGGGGAGGAAAATGGATTGAAGGCGATCTGATGTAGGGCGAGGATTTGGCTTTCCCTTCGGCCGCCGAGCTACGCTCAGCGCTTGCGATGCTCTGCCTTTAGTGCAGAGAACCTTCCGAGCCGTTTGTACGGGAATAAAACCTGAATCGCGGCTCACAAATGTTCGCCCTACAGCAAACTATCGCAACACAAATATCCACCCTTAAAGAAGCCATGGGGCTTCTTTTCCAAACCGCCGCAACGAACCGCCGCAATGGAAACGATACCTCATAGCATCGTTAAACCACCGCGAAACAAATATCCACCCTTAAAGAAGCCATGGGGCTTCTTTTCCAAACCGCCGCAATGGAAACGATGCCCCATGGCATCGTTAAACCACCGCAAAACAAATATAAAACAAAAACATCCCCGCAAAACTATTAAAAGTTCCCCCTTCGGGGGCTAGGGGGCTCTACCATGAAACTAACCATTCTTACAGACATAGGCCTGAAGCTGGACCTTCCTGAATGGAAGGAAATCCTTTCCATGTTTGACGTTGACACCTATCACGACACCACACCAGACCTTGTTGTGGAACGCTCGAAAGGTGCAGAGATTCTACTCACGAACAAGGTTGTCATAACTCCCGACCATCTTAAGCAGTTGCCTGAAGCAAAGTATATCATCATGGCTTCAACGGGCACAAATGTCGTTGACCTCAACTACTGCCACGCCAACAATATCTGGTGCAGCAATGTTCCTGCCTACAGCACAAACAGCGTGGCGCAGCTCGTCTTCTCGCACATATTAAATATATATACGCGCGCGGAACATTACGCAGAGAAAAACCGCAACGGAGCATGGAGCCAGACAACTGACTTCTGCTACGCTGATTCCCCAATATACGAACTTACGGACAAGACCCTCGGAATTGTCGGCATAGGAGCCATCGGTCAGCGAGTGGCAAAGATAGCCATGGCTTTCGGAATGAACGTAGTGGCGCTGACAAGCAAGACTACCCTCCCCGACTCTCTCCTTACGGTGGCGGAAAACACAGCTGGTTCCATCCGTATTGCCAGCGACATGGATGATTTCTTCTCCTCATGTGACATAATATCCCTCCATTGTCCTCTTACGGAAAACAACACAAAGATGATAAACGCAGAATCCATCAAGAAGATGAAGGATGGCGTAATCATCGTAAACACAGCTCGCGGCGGACTCATAGACGAAGCCGACATGCGCAAGGCACTCGACTCAGGAAAGGTTGGAGCCTTTGCAGCCGACGTCATTTCCGCTGAGCCTGCCGCAAAGGACAATCCCGTCATGGGCCATCCTAACGCCTTCATAACTCCACACAATGCCTGGATGTCAGAAGAGGCGCTTTACAGACTGAATATGACTATCATAAAGAATATTCAGAACTACCTGAAAGCAGGTGAACCTATCAATAAAGTTTAGGTGGACTCTAAATTTACATAACTCAACCTTAAATATGGAAAACAAAGAAAACTCTCTCTTGAGGAAAAACGGCGTCAGCTACCTCGTGCCGTTCATCCTTATCACATCGTGTTTTGCTCTCTGGGGCTTTGCTAACGACATCACCAATCCGATGGTGGAAGCCTTCTCGCGAATATTCCGCATGAGCGTCACCGAAGGAACGTTGGTACAGGTAGCATTCTACGGAGGATATTTCTGCATGGCATTTCCTGCTGCAATGTTCATCAAGAAATGCAGCTACAAGGCGGGAATACTTATGGGACTCGGACTTTACGCTACGGGAGCCCTTCTTTTCTTCCCAGCGAAGATGTCAGGCAGTTTCTACCCATTCCTCGCTGCTTACTTCATTCTCACTTGCGGCCTCTCCTTCCTTGAGACCTCAGCCAATCCGTTCATTCTCTCCATGGGCGGCGAAGAGACAGCTACGCGCCGACTGAACATGGCGCAGTCGTTCAATCCGCTTGGTTCCATAAGCGGTATGTTCGTGGCTATGTTCGTCATTCAGGCAAACCTCTCGCCAATGACTTCCGAAGAACGCGCCAACCTTACGAAAGATGCCTTTGAAAGCCTGAAGGAGCAGGATCTCTCCGTACTGATAGGACCTTATCTGATAATTGCCGCTGTCATTGCAGCCGTATTCCTGATTCTCTGGTTCACGAAGATTCCTAACACCCAGACAAAGATAGAGGACGGAAACGACGGTATCGGTCAGACTTTCAGCCGATTGTGGAAGAACAAACGCTACGTATGGAGCGTGGTTGCCCAGTTCTTCTATGTGGGCGTTCAGATTATGTGCTGGACACTCATCATCCAGTACGGCAAATACTATTTCATGCAGGACGGACTTTCAGAAGGCGAGGCTGCTAAGCAAGCCCAGCTCTTCAACATCGTAGCGATGGCTTCATTCATCGTCTTCCGCTTCATCTGCACATATCTCATGAAGTATTTCAAGCCTGCAAAGATGCTTCTTACCTTCGCAACGATAGCTTTCTTCCTCCTTATCGGAGTCATCACAGGCACTAACGGTTATGGAATATACTGCCTCGTTCTTGTCAGCGCCTGCATGTCGCTCATGTTCCCAACCATCTACGGCATCGGACTGAAAGACATTGGTCGCGACGCTGAGATTGGCGCAGCAGGACTCATCATGAGTATCCTCGGCGGCAGCGTATTGCCACCTCTTCAGGCAACCATCATGGACGCCGGAGGCAGCGATCACATCATCGGCGGACTACCATCCGTGAACGTCTCTTTCGTCGTTCCGCTGGTATGCTTCGCAGTCATCATTTGGTACAGCAAAAAGATGATGAAGGAGGGATAAGATAACATTATTTCTTCAAAAATTGTATCAAATACAAGATTTAGATAAACAATATTGGCAGATTTACTAAATTTCTGCCAATATTATTTATTTTTTAGATTAAAAATTAGTAATTTTGCAAAGTCTAAATTGCATTTTTCGCAAATAGGAAAAATAATAATATAACTTAAAATAACTAAATTAAAACTATGGCTAAAGTAGTTACTCTCGGCGAGATCATGCTCCGCCTTTCTCCTAACGGTCAGGACCGTTTCGTCCAGACTGATGTTCTTCGTGTTATCCCTGGTGGTGGCGAAGCTAACGTAGCAGTTTCTGTTGCAAACTATGGTCACGATGCTTACTTCGTATCAAAGCTTCCAAAGCACGAAATCGGTCAGATTGCAGTAAACGCTCTCCGTCGTTACGGTGTTAATACAGACTTCGTTGCTCGTGGTGGCGACCGCGTAGGTCTCTACTATTGCGAAACTGGTGCTTCTATGCGTCCTTCAAAGGTTATCTACGACCGCGCAAACTCAGCTATCGCAGAGGCTGACCCATCAGACTTCGACTTCGATGCTATCATGGAAGGTGCAGACTGGTTCCACTGGTCAGGTATTACTCCTGCTGTTTCTGACAAGGCTGCTGAGCTCACTAAGCTCGCTTGCGAGGCTGCTAAGCGTCACGGTGTAACAGTTTCTGTTGACCTCAACTTCCGCAAGAAGCTCTGGACTTCAGAGAAGGCTATCTCTATCATGCGCCCATTGATGCAGTATGTTGACGTTTGTATCGGTAACGAAGAGGACGCAGAGCTCTGCCTCGGCTTCAAGCCAGACGCTGACGTAGAAGGTGGCGAGACAAACGCTGCTGGTTACGAAGGAATCTTCAAGCAGATGAAGGAAGAGTTCGGCTTCAAGTATGTTGTTTCTACTCTCCGTGAGTCATTCTCTGCTACATTCAACGGCTGGAAGGCTCTCATCTACAACGGAGAAGAGTTCTACCAGAGCAAGCGCTACGAGATTAACCCAATCATCGACCGCGTAGGTGGTGGCGACTCATTCTCAGGCGGTCTCATCCACGGTCTCCTCACTAAGCCAACTCAGGGCGAAGCTCTCGAATTCGCAGTTGCTGCATCAGCTCTCAAGCACACTATCAACGGCGACTTCAACCTCGTAGGTGTTGATGAAGTAGAGGCATTGGCTGGCGGTAACGCTAATGGTAGAGTACAGAGATAAAACCCATGTACCATGTACCATTTACCATTTACAATGTACCATTATCATTTTGATATTTAGTCATTTTATCAGCAGCAAATGACACGCGAGCAGCTTAAGCAAAGGCTAAAGAGATTTGCCATCAGAATAATAAAAATGGTAGATTCAATGCCAAACACGATTTCTGGGCAAGCTATTGCACGACAGATAATTCGTTCCGGCACATCACCATCGGCAAACTATCGTGCAGCTTGCGTGGGAAAATCAGACAAGGACTTCATCAACAAACTAAAAATGGTTGAGGAGGAACTTGACGAAACTGTTCATTGGTTGGAACTGATAATGGAAAGTGGTTTATTGCCAAAAAGCAGGCTTGAATCTCTTCACGAAGAGTGCGTTGAATTGGTAAAGATTATAGTTGCATCCATAAAAACGATGCGCGGAAAAATTAACGATTAATAAAATATCTTCCCATGTGCAATGTATCGCTATGATTGCAAGCGAAATGAAAGAATGCAAAAATGATAATGGTACATTGTACATGGTAAATTGTAAATTAAGAAAGATGGCAAAATTCGATAAATTCCAGGTTATGGCGAAAATCGCCATGGCACCAATGGTTCCAGTATTCTATCATAAGGACGCTGAGGTAGCAAAGAAGGTCGTTAAGGCTTGCTACGATGGTGGCGTTCGCGCTTTTGAGTTCACTAACCGTGGCGATTTCGCTCAGGAGGTTTTCGCAGAGCTCTCTAAGTTTGTTGCAACAGAATGTCCAGAGATGGCTATCGGTATCGGTTCTGTTGTTGACGCTCCTACAGCTGCTATGTACATCCAGATGGGTGCTAACTTCGTTGTTGGTCCTCTCTTCAACCCAGATGTAGCTGTTGTCTGCAACCGTCGTTGCGTAACTTACTGCCCAGGCTGTCTTACTCCTTCTGAGATTGGTAAGGCACAGGAGGTAGGCTGCGACTTCACAAAGGTGTTCCCTGGTGATGTTGTTGGTCCAAACCTCGTGAAGGGTCTTATGGCTCCAATGCCATGGTCAAAGATCATGGTTACTGGCGGTGTTGCTCCTGAAGAGGAGAACCTCACAAAGTGGTTCAAGGCAGGTGTGTTCTGCGTAGGTATGGGCTCTAAGCTCTTCCCTGGCGACAAGGTTAAGGCTGGCGATTGGCAGTATGTTACTGACAAGTGCAAGGAATGCCTTGACGTTATTGCTAAGATTCGCGGCTAATAAATCGTGAAAAGAAAAATTTTCATAATATTGATTGTTACCCTGTGCTCTTCCTTGTGTTGGGCACAGGGTAATTACGTTTCAAGCATAAACGTAGATACCACAACATACAGCGTAGATGCCTCAGTGTCAGTCAATAAGAGAATGCTCAACAAGTCTCGCGAAATGTTTGAAGAGGCTAACTACGATAGTGCTTTATACTATATCAATAAGGCAGAGCTGAGCAAGGGTATGGTTCACAACAACCTTGAACTTGCTGCTGACATTCATGAGCAGTATTGCCTTATTTTCTCCGCACTCAACGACAAACAGCAGAGCGATTATCATCGCAACATGTATCTCGACCTCCGCGTTCAGGCCAATCAGGACCGTGAACTCGTGGAGAGATCAGACAAACTGCAAGACGATGTGCAGTGGCTCAGCATAAAGATAGCCTTGCTTGCCATTGCCCTCATTGCCCTGTTTATTGCTTTCCATTACTTCAAGGAAAAGTACAGCACAGACGAGAAGACAGGAGAGAGACTGTTGAAAAAGAAAAACTACGACCTTCTTGCCGAAGACATTGAAGAGCGCATTGCCCTCTTGCAGCATAAGCTCTCTTCCAACAAGGAACAGAACATAGACAAACGCGCAAAGCTATTCATGGTAAACGCCGTTTCTCCGCTCATAGCAAGAATGCGTAAGGCCATAGAAACCAATAACATAGAGTACGCAGAGGAGATTCTCATACAGATAGAGAAATACAACAACCTGCTCACAGAATGGATTAAGCTTGAGCAAGGAAAACTTTCCACAAAGATTGAGACTTTCAGCATCGGCGAACTCTTCGACATACTGAAACAAAACCAGAAAACCTTCGCCCTTCAGGACCTCACCCTTACCGTCGTTCCGAGCAGCAAGAAGGTAAAGGCAGACAAGGTGCTTACGCTCTTCATGCTTAACACCCTTGCCGATAATGCTCGTAAGGCAACATCCGCCGGAGGAGAGATTTCCATCTATGCAGAAGAAATAGACAACTATCTGGAACTGAGCGTAAAAGACACAGGAAAAGGAATGAGCGAAGAGGTGGCTGCAAATATATTCTCCCATTCCATAACCAACGGTCACGGCTTCGGATTGATGAATTGCCGCGGTATCATAAACAGCTATAAGAAAGCCGGCAGCATGTTCAACTGCTGCATGATTGGTGTGGAATCAGCCCTTGGTGTCGGTTCCAGGTTCTTCTTCCGTCTGCCCGTCATCAAGTCCCTCCTCCTGCCTCTTTTGTGTACCCTTTTGCTGACCATTGGTTCCGTTCAGACAGCTTCCGCCCGACCTACCCGCTATACGGAAAACATCGTTGACCCTGTCCTACGGAATGCAGCAAACTATGCCGACTCTGCCTTCTACAGCAACATCGACGGCAGATACGAAGAGACTCTCGTCTATGCAGATTCTGTTCAGTGGTATCTTATCCAGACCTACTCAGACCCTACTCTCATTGACGACATCACAGCCGACATCAGCAACGAAGCTGCCATTGCCTCACTTGCTCTGCATCGCTGGGAAGACTATCGCACCTACAACAGCGTTTATGAGAGTGTGATGAAGCGACTCATCAACAATGAAGACTTGCAGAACTATTGCAACGAGCAGCAGCTCTTCCTCGACAAGATGAAGAATGTATGGCGAATTGTCAACATCGTTGCCTTCATCGGTATTATCTCCATCATTGCCGTCATCTATTCACTTCGCCTTCGCCGTAAGAAGCTTACAGAATATCGCCAAGAGCTCGACATCGACGAGAAGGAATCCTTAGTACAGCAGTTGGAATACGAGAACGAATCTCTCCATATCGCCAACAACATCCTTGCCAACGGACTCTCCACAATAAAGCATGAAACGATGTATTATCCGAGCAGAATAGCCAATCTTCTGAAGGATAATGTCAGCGGCAAGGAAGCTTCCGAACTGGCTGTCTTCTACGAGCAGCTTTACACCACACTCACTCAGCAGCTCTCTGACCAGAAGCTTTCGTCAGGCATCAAGCTGAAGCTGATTTCCGTTGATGGCAACACAAAGATAAAGACCGACTCTGACCTTTTTGCCTATATGAAAATCCAGCTCAAGAAATTCCTTGAGACCAAGACTCTTGACATCCATACAGAGCGCAACGGACAGTATTCTGACCTCGTAATAGAAGCGCCGAACATTCAGGATGAGGATTATTTTGCACCGGAATCACGCAATATTCCGATGCTTATCAGTCGTCAGATTATGCGAGACACAAGCGGAAATGCCCGCGGAAACGGCATCATTATACGCGAAAGGAAAATCATACTGAGATTCGGATAACATTATCCATTATCAATCTGCAGACACAATAACAGCCCAATAATAACATTATTCGGTTTATTTTTTATAATTTTGCAGCCTATTATCGGTACAACTTTTACACACATTAAAGGATATGATACAGTCAATGACTGGTTTCGGTAAGGCTGAAACCGTTTTCGAGAACAAAAAGATACACGTTGAGATCAAGTCGCTCAACTCAAAGAACGCTGACATTCAGACACGCGTCGCACCGCTTTTCCGCGAGAAGGACATTGAGATTCGCCAGCTTTTGGCTAGTCGTCTTGTTCGTGGAAAGATTGACTTCTCCATCTGGATTGAGAAAGATGCTGCTACAGACGCTGCGCAGATCAATGCCGCTCTCGTAGAGAACTACCACCAGCAGATTCTTGCCATCGCAAACAAGTACGGAATCGCAGAGCCTTCTGACTGGTTTGCCTCTCTCCTCCGTCTGCCTGAAATAACGTCAAAGGTGGAAGAAGAGGAACTCACCGATGCTCTTTGGGCTGCCGGACTTGACACCATCAACAAGGCTCTCGACAACATCATCGCCTTCCGCACTCAGGAAGGAGCAGCTCTGCAGAAGAAGTTCCTTGAGAAAGCAGACAACATCGAGAAGCTCATGCTCTCCATCGAGCCTTACGAGAAGGAGCGTGTAGAGAAGATCCGCGCAAGAATAGAAGAGTCGCTGAAGAACATTCCTAACGTGGAATACGACCGTAACCGTCTTGAGCAGGAGCTTATCTACTATATTGAGAAGCTCGACATCTCAGAGGAGAAGCAGCGCCTTGCTAACCACATCAATTATTTCCGCGAGACCATAATCAACGAAGAGGCTCAGGGCAAGAAGCTCGGCTTCATCACTCAGGAGATGGGTCGCGAGATTAACACCACTGGCTCAAAGAGCAATCAGGCAGAAATGCAGAACATCGTGGTGAAGATGAAGGACGAACTTGAGCAAATCAAGGAGCAGGTTCTCAACGCACTTTAAAGCCATTTTAATTTTTCACTTTTCATTTTTCACTTTTCATTTTTCACTTTTCATTTTTCACTTAACATGGAAGGAAAAGCTATAATCATCTCAGCTCCAAGTGGTTCCGGAAAGAGCACTATCATCAATAGGATAATGACGGAGCATCCAGAGATGAATATGAAATTCAGCATCAGCTGCACCTCGCGTCCACCTCGCGGTCAGGAGCAGAACGGAGTGGAATACTTCTTCGTTTCGCCAGAGGAATTTCGCAACAAGATAGACAACGATGAGTTCCTTGAGTATGAGGAAGTTTATTCAAACCGATTCTACGGCACTCTCAAGTCGCAAGTCGAGAAACAGCAGAAGAATGGCGAGAACGTCGTTCTTGACGTTGATGTCAACGGCGGAATGCGCATCAAGGAGTTCTATAAGGAAAAGGCTCTCAGCGTATTCATCCAGCCACCGTCAATAGAAGAGCTCCGCAAGCGACTCGAAGCTCGTGCCACAGACGCTCCAGAGGTTATCGAAGACAGAATAAAGCGTGCAAAATACGAACTCTCACAGGCTCCTCATTTTGATGTCGTCATAGTAAACGACGACCTTGAACGTGCCGTTGCAGAGGCATACGAGAAGATAAGCCAGTTCATCGGATAAAAATCTTCATCCAGAATGAAAGAAAACCATCTGTTCAAAACACTCCTGCTACCATTTCTTGTGATAGCAGGTCTTCTTTTGCTAGGCTATCTGCCGGAGATTACGCTCTTCGGCAACGAACCGCTGCGCAAGATTGACATTCTCAGCGATGTCAAGCGGAAGACCTATACCCAGAGTGAGGCGGAGAAGCTCATAGCAGAGGCTGAAGCGGAACGAAAGAAACTCCTCGGGAAAGACAGCATCTTTCCAGGCGTCATTCCCATAGAGGACTTTCAGACCTCCCCCGACCCCTCAGGAAATCGCATGATGGATTCTTTCTATGATGCTCTCAACAAAGCAAAGAAGCTCGACAGACCAGTCAGAATAGCCTATTTCGGCGACTCGTTCATCTGTTGCGACATCCTTACCTGTGACCTTCGCGACATGCTCCAGACGCGTTTTGGAGGCTGCGGCGTGGGAGCGATAGACCTCATTTCTCCAGCCTCTCGTCCTACTGTCGTTCAGACTGATCATAATCTTACCTCTCATCTGCCTACTAAACAGAAGAACTTCAAGGCGGAATTGCAGGGCATGAACAGCGTTTACACCACTTGCGAAGGCGAGGGCTCATCGAAGATTATTGGCTCCAAGTACAGGTATAAGCAGCATACCGACAAGTGGGACACTTCCCTACTCTATTTCCGCCCAACGAGCAAGACCACCGTCAGCTGTACCATCAATGGCGGAAAAGCCAAAGAACTCTATTCTGGCAAAGACAGCAAGCTGCAGGTAGTGAAGGTTGATGGCGAGATTGGCTCTGTGGAATGGACTCTTGAAGGCAAAGGCTCCACCTTCTTCTTCGCTGCCAACGAAGGAAAGAATGGCGTTATCATCGACAATTTCGGAATAGTCTCTGCCAAGGGAAGCCATCTTCAGTATATTCCGCTCTCCACACTTCAGGAGTTTGCTGCAGTCAGAGAATACGACCTCATTATTTTCCAGTACGGACTTAACGTCACTAACGATGCCGGCGAATACACCGCTTTCGGCAAAAGCTTTGACAAGGTTATCGGCAACTTCCATAAAGCATGGCCTGAGGCTGCTCTTATGATTGTCAGCGTCAGTGACAGATGCAAGGGTAACAATGGCGGCGAGCCAACCACGATGAAAGGCATCGAGGAGCTGGTCATCGCTCAGCGAAACATTGCCCGCAGAAATAAGATTGCCTTCTGGAACCTTTTCTCTGCCATGGGCGGAAGAGGCGGAATAGCCAAGATGGTTGACGAAGGCGATGCGGCAAAAGACTTCACCCACATGACTTACAGCGGTGGAAAGAAGCTTGCCGATAAGCTCTACAACGCCCTGATGAACGGACTCTACAACTATAATGTACGTCAGAAGGCTAACACCAAGATTAACGAAAAGGTTAACGACATAAAAGAAATAACAAGATAGAAACATAGACTATTCCCTGCCGTTATCGGCAGGGCTAAAAAAACCAAAAGTTAAAACCCAAAACATGATACGCAAATTAACCAAATACATCTTCTGCGCTATAACCACCCTGCTCATTCTTCCAGCCTGCGCACAAGACAAGGACATCGACAGTATCTCTGTTCCCGAATCATTCGTCGGAGCAAAGGAGAATAAACTTGAGAATCCGGAAGCACTCAGCCGTTTCTTCCAGAAATACTCCGAAGGAAAGGAACAGGCAAGAGTACTGCAGATAGGCGACTCTCACGTTCGCGGTCATTTCCTTCCGGGCAATATCCGCAAGGCTCTCTGCGTCACCTTCGGCTCTGAGGCTATGGGCAACGATCCTGTGGGCTACAACAATCCGAGCATCGCTACGGAGACAGGAAAGCCGGGGCTCGTCTTTTCTGCCATCGGCATCAACGGCGCAACAACCAGAAACTTCATCAAGCCGGAGAAGATTGCCGAGGTAAAGGCACAGAAGCCAGACCTGATAATCCTCTCTTTCGGCACAAACGAAGGCTACGACGACAACTATCGTGCCGAGCGACACATTGCACAGATGGAGAAGCTAATCGAATTGCTTCGCGAGGCTTGCGGATCTGACGTAGAGTTCCTCCTCACCACACCTCCTGGATGCTACAAGAAGGTCAACGGTCAGCAGCAGGAGAATAAGTTCAATGCAGCCGTGGCAGAGACCATCTGCAAGTTTGCACGCGACAACAACTTCGCCCTCTGGAACATGTATGACATCGTTGGCGGCGAGAACGCTTGCAAGAACTGGCGTGGCGGAAAATATATGCAGCCAGACGGAGTTCACTTCAAGACATCAGGCTACGAACTTCAAGGCCGCCTTCTCGGACAAGCCATCTGCAAAGCGTACTTGGAGATGTAAAAACTCGTGGAGAAAGTGATAATTAATTGTATCTCGTGGGGAAAATGTTGAAGTAATGGGGAAACTTATCAATGTTAAAAATTCCACATATTCAACACCTTCAACAAGAGATAATTAAAAATCAATTTCAACAAGAAAATAAAATAATATATCATTTTCAACAAGATAGTGCTATTCCCTTTCTCTGACATACTCTGGAGTAAGCTTGCCGAACAGTTTGCCTACGACCCACAGAAGCCGCTGATATTCAGCAGCGGACTTTTCCTCTTCCTTTTCCTTGCCTTCGCCGCAGTCTATGTGGCGCTCAGACGTAAGGACACGTTGCGCATTCTCTTCGTAATCCTCTTCTCCTACTATTTCTACTATAAGAGCAGCGGAACATATTTCTTCCTTCTTGCCCTTGTCACGCTCAGCGACTTCCTCATCGGCAGAAAGATTCACACCCTTATTGAAGCAGACTGTAGGGCGAGGATTTGGCATTCTCCTTCGGACCGCCGAGCTAAACCTTCCGAGCCGCTTAGCGAAATGCCGTCTGAAGGCAAGAAAAGGGCGAAGCTGTTCGTTGCCCTCAGCGTGATTATTGACCTCTGTCTTCTCGGATATTTCAAATATACCAACTTCTTTGCCGGGATGATAGCCCCAATCTTCACCAACAATTTCCAACCTTGGGACATCTTCCTTCCCGTGGGCATATCCTTCTTCACGTTCCAGTCGCTCAGCTATACCATCGACATCTATCGCGGTCGCATCAAGCCGCTTGACAGTCTGCTTGACTACGCTTTCTTCGTATCCTTCTTCCCACAGCTCGTGGCAGGACCTATCGTTCGCGCAGCCGACTTCATACCACAGATACGCAAGCCACTCATCGTAACCCAGCAGATGTTTTCCGAAGGTGTCTTCCTGATTATCAGCGGATTATTCAAGAAGGCAGTCATCTCCGATTATATCAGCGTAAACTTCGTGGAGCGTGTCTTTGAGCGTCCTGAGCTTTACAGCGGACTGGAGAATCTCCTTGCCACTTATGGCTACACGCTTCAGATTTACTGCGATTTCTCAGGCTATTCAGACATGGCTATCGGCATCGCGCTGCTTCTCGGTTTCCGTTTCCCAATAAACTTCAATTCGCCTTACAAGTCTGAGTCGCCTACGGAGTTCTGGCGTCGCTGGCATATCTCGCTGTCTTCATGGCTGAAAGATTATCTCTACATCTCACTCGGAGGCAATCGCAAGGGAAAGCTGCGTCAGTATGCTAACCTCATCCTGACCATGCTCCTCGGCGGCCTTTGGCATGGAGCATCGCTCAACTTTGTTGTATGGGGCGGTCTTCATGGCGTAGCTCTTGCCGTTGACAAGAAGAAGAACGAACTTCTCCATCGTCCGAAGAACTACCATCCTTCTGGTTGGAAACGCATTCTCGAGGTGTTCATCACCTTCCATTTCGTAGCCCTCTGCTGGATATTCTTCCGCAACACAACGTTCGCCAACTCATGGATGATGATAAAGATGATTGTAACCAATCTTCAGCCTCAGATACTCCTCGACTGGATTACGTCTTACGGCGGTGTAGCCTTCCTGATGATTCTGGGCTATGCTCTGCATTTCCTTCCAGAGAGATTGACGCAGTGGACAAGGACGAAGGTGGGGTCAACGAACATTGTAGTTCAGGCCCTCATCGTGATCCTCGTTGTCTTCATGGTCATTCAGGTTAAGAGCAGCGACATCCAGCCTTTTATCTACTTCCAATTCTGATTTTTTCACCCCTAACACAAGAAAATGAAATATGCTAAAAGAGCTACCATTATTGCGACAATAAAAAATATCCCTACACGGTATTTCTTCTGATGGCTTGCTTTGTAGCTCTGATTTTTAGCAATATATGTTTCTACTAGTAGTTTGTAAAGTCTAAAAAGTTACTAAAGAAGCTGATTCGTCAGCATTTAAATAGGGCATTAAAAGGAAACAAAAAACTTGGAGTTTCCATTGAAGTCCTCGCCCAAATCACAGGTCTATCTATTGATAAAATCAACAAATTATAGACTCCCATACGAGAGTTTCTCTGTAGGACGAGGATTTCCGAGCCGTTTCCAACGACACTCTGTTCTCTGGCGACTCGGAACCGAAGGTCGGCGGCGCGAAGCGGAAAGTCAAATCCTCGCCCTACTTCTTTACAGCTTAGGAGGGTGCAGTCTCAGCGACCAAGCGTCAGCGGATAGCAGAACCGTCCCAGCTATCCTTTATATGTTTAAGAGTGAATGCAATGACTGCTATATTATGGGAGTTGTGTAATTAATACTTATTTGAAATCGAGTCCCATAACCTGCGTTGCGACTAACAAGAATAGTTCTTTGTCATACATGGAATTTATGTTGATAGTAAAATGTTTATCCTTGGACGATTTCCCTTCAACATTTGTCCATAGATGTAGATATCCATTATCAAGAGAATATCGGAATGGCAATTTTGCGCAGTTTGTACCCGCCTGGATAAAATTCTTACCAACTAGAACATGAATTGTTTTCTTTCCTTGTCTAGTGATAAATGAACAATAGCCATCTCTACGAAGTTCAGCATTAAGGTGTGTAAGCGAGATTTCATTCCAAACATCAAGAATAGTTTTAGTTGCAAGACAATAAAAATCATATTTCTCTGGATTATCAAACTCGTTATGATAGCTGAACCCCAAACTCAATAATGTATTCCCAGATATACCGCATATTTCAAAGCCCACAATAGTACTACTATAGTGTTTTATGCCATATATTGATGAATAGTTCTTTGTCTTAGAGTTTCTGATTCCGCCAATTTCATCAAATCTTATGATGATATCTTCTGGCGTACCAAACTTTATTGGAACATTCTTCCACAAAAAGCCATTCTCATACAAATAGATGAGTTTTTGATATCCGAAGAACCTTTCAATAATCCATCTTATACACCAAAACAACAAATATATGGCTATCGCAACCCATCCAGCTATGGGTATAAGCAATAACCATAACGACTTGAACAGAAATGGTTCTCGTTGGCTTGCATAGCCTTTTACAAAAGTTCCCAAACCAACCTCAGGAATCTGATTAGTTTGCGCATCAATGGAATACTTGTTTTTATTATTCATAGTAGTTTTTTAGTTATATTTTTTTAGAGATCATCAAAGCGGACAAGAACGCAAGGCACATGGACAGTATATAATATGCATCAACCAAAGAATGATTCCACATAACCAAGAGCATGCTGTTTACTATTGAGAGTATAAAACAAATGATGCCCCATTTTATTATTTTCAAGTTGTCATCCTTCTTCCAAAATATAATGATAGGAAACAAAATAAGTGTTGCTACGAAAAAAGCATCCTTTAGAATTCTTCCATCGGAATCTGATGACCCTTTGTTTGCCCAGATATTATAAGTTAATAGTGCAAATCCACATCCCAAGATGAGGGAACCGAGAAAGCGTGTAAACCTACTCTGATTGCAGATACCTAATAATATTTTCTTCTTTAGCGAGATGTTGGACTTCTGTTTTTCCTTCTCAAGAATCTTTCGTTGCAAGGTATCAATATACTGATTGTCATCAACTTCCGATACGTTCACTGTC
>JAZRYU010000162.1:0-12831 GCA_045600885.1 Prevotella sp. | reverse complement strand
CTGATGGTTAGGCCACCACTGGTTGATGAGCTTACGGTGATAAGGATATTCAACCTTTATCTTGTCGTACATATAGTCGATGGTCTGGCTGAGCCCTGTGCCGTTAAGGAATGAGCCCATGAAGACGATGAGGCGGTCGATGAAGCGATCTTTGAAGCGAGCGTCAGTCATCAGTCGGCGGAAGAGGCGTGTGTGTTCGTAGCCGTTAGCCCAAGCGTTGCCTGAGTCGTAGCTGTTGTTGTACAGCCAGTCAAGGTATTGATACTTATAGCTGCGGTCGTAGAGACCGAGTCCGAAGTCCGTATCCTTCATAATCCATCGCCATTTGCCGTCGGCAGTCTGTGGTCGCCAGTAGGCTATGTTGTTGCCAGGGAAGTCAAGGTTGTTCTGGAATGTGTTTATCGCCATTAGGTTGATATACTCATCGATGTCAATCTTGTCGGCGTAGTTGTCCATGTTTGTATTCTCAGCGTTAGCACTTGCGGTGTAAAAGTCCTTCAGCTTGTTGAACTCGTCCATCGTGCCCTGCTTCAGGTCGTAGTAGTTTTCAATGAGGTCAATATCCTCCAGTCCGTCGTAGTTGGAATAGATATTATCCTCGTTGGAACGTTCGCGGATATTGAGCATGCAGAGATATTTGCCGTTGAGATAGACTATTGCTGGTTGCCACGCCTGCCAGTCGAGGTCGCAGTTAGTAGCAGCATTCTGCTGGATGGCAGCATCGCGGAAGTAAAGATAGTCGAAGTCGTTGCCAGAGTTGCGCAGTATGATACTCTTGAACTCGTTTATGCCCGGCTTTACTTCAGGGAAGAACTCATAGTTGAAACGCTTCTCGCCGAAACGCTTGTTGGCATAGACGGCGAGCGACTTAAACTTGCTGCCTCTTGAAGCTCCACCCTGGATGCGCGTTTCGCAGAGCTGGTTCATGTCAGCCTCCTGACCGCTTTCGGCAAAGTACTCTATGTTTACAGGTCGGCGCCAGTCGTATTCGTAGTTCTTCTGCTTCGTGCTGTAGGAACCGTCAACATAGATGCCAAGCTTGTTGTCATAGAAGTATTTGTTGTCAGTAACGATGGAAATAATCGGCAACGTCTGACGACGAGCGTGGAAAAGGTAGGAGTTTACCGTAGAGCGTGGTGAGAGCCAGCCGTCGCAGAAGAGTTTGGCGCGGATGACCATAGATCCCCTTACCGTGATAGGAGAAGAAGGGACAACGGAACTTGTCGCTGTCGGTTCAGAGCCGTCAGTGGTATATCGTATGACGGTGCCAGAAGGAGCGCCGTCAGGCAGCGTGATGGTGAGACTGACGGTCTTATTCTCCGTGAACACCCGTCCGCTCATGCTGAAGACAGGTTCGCCGAGAATCTTCTTCTGATCAACGATGCCACCTGTGTTAGTAGCCTTTGGCGTAGGCTTCAGCATATAGCCGAGCGTAGTGCTGCCGTCAGTCTCGCGACCGTAAGAAACATTCGGAGCCGGCTGCTTCTTCATTTTAACGTAAGAGTCAACTACGGTGCCCAAAGAATTCAGCAGATAAACGCTGCCGTCCTTGCCACTTTCGAGACGGAAATTGGCGTGCATGCCGGTGCCTTCCTTGTCGCAGTAGATAAGCTCGTAGCCATTAGCCGGAATGTTCCGGTTAGGCAGTTTGTACGCTTCCTCTTTGTTGTTGGTGAGCGAGATGTAGAAGTTCTGCAGGTTAACGGCAGAAGAGGAAGGATTGTAAATCTCGACCCATGAGTCAGGAAATTCGTTGATGTCGTCCATGATGCAATCTATGTTAGACTGCATAACCTCGTTGATGACAAGCTGCGCATTGGCGGCAAGTGGAGAGAGGGCGATGAGAGAGGAGAGAAATAGTTGTTTCATATTTACGGATTCCATAGCTTGAATTCTACGTTCCAATGTTGCGGCCAAGCCGGCTTTAGGATAGGTTTTCCGTAAGGCGATACCTGAAGGAGCATTTCCTGCAGACCAATCATTGCTGCGCCGCCACGGTTGAGGTCTGGCGACCAGTCAAAGCCTTTGTTCCAGAAAGCAGGGAAGCGGTAAGGACCGTTGGAGAACTTCTCGCTGTTGAGGCGAGCAGCTTCGTCGGTCAGTCCGAGACATGCTGCCCAGATATTGTCCTGCTTCCATCCCTCGATGGAGCGCATCTTCAGAGCATGGGCATCAAGGAGGTAAGTGTTACGGGCAATCTGCAGAGAGTCCTTGCCGCTTTCGCTATCAGCCTGCCAAACACCGTACATGCGCCAAGGGAAGACGGGATAGAGCTGTGGAGTCTCCACGTTCTGCACACGAGCCCACACGATGGCTGGCTGTATCATGCCGTCCTTGACAGGAATCTCAGGGATAGACTGATAGAGGTGATAGAAGGTAGAGTCGTTCTTGTAGTTGAAATAACTGAGGCTGACGGTCTTCAGTGCAGCAATGACACTGGAGGAATTGTATGCCATCTTGAACGTCTCGCAGCCGGAAGAAGGGTAGAGGATGAGCTTGCCGTTCTCGTCGGTATCCTTCACGCCGCGCTGCTTGGCAAGGAAGCGGTAGTGACGGTCGAAGAAGGTCAGGCAGTTTTCTATCAGAGGTTCGTATCTGGTGATGTCGAAGACGAAGCCAGCCTTCTTGTATTGGAGGGCATTTGCGTCGTAGTAACGCTTTGCGTCGAGAATCATCTGGCAGAACTCAAGGGCAGTGTCCCACTGATATTCAAGCCACGCATTGCGCTCGTTGCCCATATCTTCGCCCGGCTTGTGCTTGCCGTATTCGGCAGGATTAGGAAGACCGAAGTTCTCTATCTGCTCAGTGAAAGAGGCACCGTCGTGGTGCCAATAACACTGCGTGCGGAGAATGGCGTTAGGCAACATGCGGAGATAGGTCTCAAACTGCGGCAGCATCATGTCGATGTCGCCCGACTTCAGCATTCCCCAATAGACGAGGCGCTGGTTTTGCGCTGTCATCGTGCCTCCGCCCCAGCGGCGATAGTCGGGAGTGAAAGGAGTCTTCTCGTCTTCATAGACAGGATCGAAGGTGAAGAGACCTCCGTTGAACTTGCTTGGCCAGCGACCGTAGGCATTGCAGGCGAGCATAAAGCGGAAGAGCTCGTAGTTGCGAACCATGTCGCGGGCTTCAGGGGTTGAGGTCTTTATCCAAGAACGCTGCCAGAAAGCATGCCACCAGGATTGAGATGCAGAGCGGACTGAAGCCGATGAGGGCGTTGGAACGCCATCGGCTTTATTCTGAGTGAAGGCGGCGGCTTTTTCCTGAACGGAGAGGGCAATGGTGATGAGAGCCTTGTTTAGGCGGCGGGCTGTGTAGTTGTACGCCTTATAGTCCGTGGAGGCATAGAGACCGTAGTTGCATTCTTCGAAAGTGAAGTCTGGTGCAGAGATTCTGCCTTCCATGCGGAGGTCGCCGATAGGATTGTAGAGCAGGTGCTTTACGGAGTCGAGGCCTTCCTTGTTGACGGTGAAGTCAAAGACTGTTTCGCTGCGGTTCTGATGGTAGAAAGAGAGCGAATGGCGGTCGGCACGGACAGAATCGGCAAAGGTCATGCAGTCCTTCGGAATGTTCCATTTCCAGGAAGTCTGCTGGCATTCGTCCTTAGTCACCTGACGGTCTTTGTATCGCCATGTCTCATAGGAGAAAACAGCGTCGTTGCCATTGCCTTTGACAATCTGCAGTGAGATGAGAGGCTGATGAACCTCAGCCCACAGTTTCACCTCGTGAGTCTTGTCTTTGATGATTATGCAGCCGTTGTAGAGGTCGAGTGTCTGCGAGAAGCCGTCGTTGGAGAACGGCTGACTGAAATGCAGACGGAAACGTCCCGCCTTGAGCAACGTATTGTTCTCGTCGAACCATCCGCTCTGGCAGGCATAGAAGAGGAGATCGCCATTCTCCACCCAGACGTTCATTCCAATGTCGTGTCCGCCGCAAGGCATTGACTCCGATGAGTTTCGGCTCATGGAGTGCCAAACGTAAGGCTCAGGGACGTAGTCCTTATTCGATGCAGAATGCAGAATGCAGAATGCAGAATTGGGAGCCAGGAATGTTGAATGAATTAATATAAGGAGCAGAGAGATAACTCTGCATTCTGAATTCAGCATTCTGAATTTTATTTAAGTTTGTACATTTCAGCCGCAGCGAGGAGAACACAGCCAGTGCCGTAGTCCTCGAAGTCAGGATGAGAATCGTATGTAGTAGGCTGACCGTCCTTAGGCTCCTTTCCTGTTCCCTGAACATATCCGATGTAGCCGTTAGGATGTATAGCGTCTTTCACGATGGCATTCCATGCCTTCTCAACAATAGGATAATACTCAGCACGAGGGAGAATACCGCGACGGATGCCTTCGCCTATGCCATAGATGAAGAGAGCTGTGCCGGAAGTCTCCTTGCCGCCGAAGTTTGAAGGGTCATGGAGAGAGCAGTTCCAAAATCCATCCTCACGCTGACAAGCCTTGAGAGCCTTAGCCATAGTCTGGAGATCCTTAGCATAGTCCTTGTAGTGGACGTCAGTGACAGGCAGGTCTTCAAGCACGCGAACAAGCGCAGCAATAACCCATCCGTTTCCGCGACTCCAGTAGCAGTTCTTTCCGTTAGGTTCCTTGTAGTCGCCGTCGAAGTCAGCATCGCGCCACCAAAGGCCTTCCTTCTCATTGAACATGCCCTTCTCGCCGAGCTTGTTGCGAGTGTAGGAATACATCTCCCAAGCCTTGTCGAGATACTTCTGATTCTTTGTTACGCCGTAGAGCTTAGAGTAGATCGGCATAGCCATCTGTATGGCATCAATCCACCACCAGTCGTCGTTGCCGGGATAAGCGCAGACCATGTTGATGTTGGTAA
Organism: Prevotella sp.; assembly: GCA_045600885.1. Taxonomy (GTDB): domain Bacteria; phylum Bacteroidota; class Bacteroidia; order Bacteroidales; family Bacteroidaceae; genus Prevotella. Next base: position 7,989 of record JAZRYU010000162.1, on the reverse strand, counting down.
GAGCACCCTGAATCATCTTAGGGTCTCCTGCGAGGCGATACATATCGATGTATGTCTGAAGACAGCACTGGTCGTCAGCGTGGTGAGAAGTGTTGCCGTTGCGAGGCTGCCATTTGTGGTAGTCAGCCCATTTGTAGGCATAGTCCCAATATTCCTGCTTAGGGTGAATCTCATAGAGCGCCATGAGTCCTTCGTAATAAACGGCGCGAGTCCACAGACTGCTCGGACGCATACGCTTCACGTAGGTAGGAAGCGTAGGGTCTGGGTTCTGCTTCATGAAATACTGGTTTACGAGAACAGCTACGTCGCGGATGTCCTGATTAACGTAGCCATGCTTCTGCTGCGCGCTGGCAGTGAGAGAAGCGAGAAGAAGGGTTAGAGTAATGAAAATGTTACGCATATTATTGTTAGGTTAGTTACTTCTTGGTTTTTGGTTTTTAGTTTTTGGTTTTTGGGTGTTAGTTTTTACTTTTCACTTTTCATTTTTCATTTTTCACTTTTCACTTTTCACTTTACAGCCTGCTTTCGCCCTCAACATATTCTTGCAGCAGGAGGTGCTCGCCGTCGAAAGTGGCGTATGTGAACTGCCACACCCAGTCGCCAAGGAGTATCAGTCGCGGCGAAACGGTGTCGTGATCCTGACGGTCAGTTATCTTGTGCTTGCTGATGTTATAGTCGAGCGCGATATGACGGTGACCGAAGACGTAGAAGTCTATATTAGGATGAGTCTTGGAGTAATTGATGGCAAACTGTACGAGCGGCTCCTTGTCGTCGCCTTGGAACGGAGACTCCTTGCCGTCAACGCGCTTCAGTCGGCTATGCTTTGCCCAGGTTTGTCCGATCCAGACGGCGAGGGTAGGGTGGAGGGCGGCGAAGAGACGCTGACACACCTTGTTATGGAATACCCAGCGGATGATGGAGAAGCTGAGTTCCCTTTTGCCGATGCCGTCGCCATGAGCCAGGAGGAAGAGTTTGCCATTGATGTCGATGGTCTCTTCCTTCTTGTGCATTATCACGCCGCATTCCTTCTCCAGATAGCCATACATCCAGATGTCGTGGTTGCCTATGAAGTAATGCACCTCAATGCCCGCGTCGGTCATTTCCGACAGTTTGCCGAGGAAGCGCGTGTAGCCGGCAGGTACGGTGTAGCGGTTTTCTGCCCAGAAGTCGAACATATCTCCCAGAAGATACACAGCTGTCGCCGTAGCCTTGATGTCGTCAAGGAAGCGAACCAGTCGTCTCTCCTGCGTGCGCCTATGCTCTTCAGCCCACGATCCGAGGTGAGCATCCGAGAGGAAATAAGTCAGTTTTTTGCTCATAAGGTGGGGGTAAATTCGCTTTGTTAGATGCAGAGTCTATTCAAATCCCAGTTCTACGCGAGCCACTTCCGTCATCATCGACTTATCCCATTCCGGTTCAAAGACGAGGTTCACCTTTGCCGAAGCAAGACCAGTGAGGTTCTCAACCTTCTGTCTGACGTCTTCCAGGATGAAGTCTGCGGCAGGGCATGAAGGAGCAGTGAAGGTCATGTCTATCTCCGCATTAGCGTTATCGTCTATTTCAATGCGGTAGATAAGTCCGAGATCATAGATGTTGACAGGAATTTCCGGGTCATATACAGTCTGCAGAACCTCAACGATACGCTCCTGCAGTTTGATTTTTTCTTCTTGAGTCATAATGTTGTGTTATAGTTTTCGGGGGTCAAAGTTACACATTTTTTATAAAAAACTTTATAAAAGGCAGAAATAATCGCGTATTTGTGGCAATAAAGTTATTTAGGCTCAGCGGAAAAAATGTTTGCAGGGCGACAAATCCTATATAAGTTCAAGAAAAAATTCCTATAGAAATAAAAAAATGTTCCTTTAGGAATAGAATTCTGTCCCTATAGGGAAAAAGAAAAACCCCGCAGCTTCTGAAAGAAACTAACGGGGTTAAGTTAAAGGAGGAGGTGGTGCCAACGGGATTCGAACCAGTGACACACGGATTTTCAGTCCGATGCTCTACCAACTGAGCTATGGCACCTTCTTCTGTTGCTTTTAAGGAATTTCTCAACGCGCTTGCTGAGCAATATTCCGTTTTAGCGGGTGCAAAGGTACAACTTTTTCTATTTCTGACAAACTTTTTTAAGAGTTTTTTTCTAAAACTTCCGATTTTGTGGCTTTTGCTTGATATCGGTCACATGAAGCGTGCCGTATTCTAATGATTTTTTCTTTCCTTTGCATAGAAAACAAACTGGATGTAACTTTTTGTAAACCCTATGAAGAAAGCTTTAACACTTATTTTTTGTTTATTGTTCCTGACGTTCGTTTCTTCACCGGTCATGGCGCAGCGCAAGCAGCAGTCGCTCGGTCGCGGAGTGGTTGCCGTCTATGGAAAGAGTAACAGTTCGCCGGGCGTAGAGATAACCTGGCGACGACTGGCGCAAGAGCCTGAGGATGCCACATATAACATATATGTAGCAAAGACAGAGGGTGGCGACTACAGTAAACTGAACGCAACGCCGCTGACCAACACCAACTATGCCACATCACTGACGAAGGTGCCTTATGGCAGTTATGTGGCAGTGAGCATTGTGGCTGACGGTAAAGAAAGCGAATTGTCAAAGCCGTTCCACTTTAAGGACAACGGACTGCGCAACATGTACATGGAGATACGCTATGATGCCTCACCGCTGGCAAAGGAGAACTACACCACGAAGTTTGTATGGCCATGCGACCTTAATGGCGATGGCGAATATGACTATGTCGTGGACAGATGTCCCGTGGATGGTTCGCTGAACTACTATGTTGAGGCTTATCTGGCAGATGGAACCTTCCTCTGGAACATAGACCTCGGTCCGAACGAGAAGCCTTGCGACGGACAGAATGACAATATGTGCACATACGACATTGACTGCGATGGCTATGGCGAACTTATCGTTCAGACTTCCGATGGCACCCGATTCTGGGATAGACAGAAAGGAACGTGGGGTAAGTATCTTTTGGGAAAAGACAATGGCGACTCTGACTCAGACGGCATAATAGACTATAACAGCCAGACGACGAAGAATCCGCCGCGATACATGACCGTGGTAAACGGTATGACAGGCGAGGAGAAGGTGAGCGCTGAGTTCCTGTATGACGATGCCTACAACCGAACAAACAAGGCAAGTCTCATGGGAGATGAATATAATAAGCATGAGGCGCACGTGGGAATCTTCTATCACGACGGCATCCATCCGGCAATATGCGGAGAGTGGACTTCAAGAAACACGAGCAAGCAGCACAACTTCCGCAACTGCGCCTTCGCTTACGATTTCGACGCAGCGGGAAAGGCTCATAACTGGCACCAGCTTTTCATGGAAAAGAGCGGTGGAGAGGTTTTCCACATGATACGCATCTTTGATGCTGACGGTGACGGCAAGGACGAGATGTCTTCTGGCGCATACGTCATGGACCACGACGGCTCTACGCTCTATAATACAGGCATCAGCCACGGTGACCGCCACCGCACCTCTGACATTGATCCTGAGCGTCCGGGACTTGAGACCTTCTCCATCCAGCAGAATGCGCCGGATATGCTCGGCATGATACTCTTTGACACCAGCACAGGAGAGACGATAAAGAGATGGTATCTGCCAGAAGTAGGCGATGTGGGTCGCGGTGAATGTCTTGACCTCGACGCCAGTCATCTCGGATGGGAAATGTTCTCTACGATGGAAGGCTATCAGATATATGATGCTAAGGGTGAGAAGATAGAGGGCAAGAAAGGCTATTTCCCGACAGAAGGACTCTGGTGGGACGGTTCGCTCGACCGTGAGAACGTTGCTGCTCCTGATGGCAACGGATATAACGCGATGGTGGTGGATTACAATAACGGCAGACTTATTGAGATAGCAAAAGAGTCGGGCTGGACCATAAACACCAGCTATGGAGCTCGCGGAAAATACTGGGGCGACATCATTGGCGACTGGCGTGAAGAGCTTGTGCTTATACGCATTGAGAACGGCGTTTGCCAAGGAATAGTAGGATTCTCCACAGACTACAGCACATCCGTCAGCAATATCTACTGTCTTCAGGAAGATCCGCACTATCGCACCGACTGCACGACACGCGGCTACTATCAGTCGCCTAATCCTGGCTTCTATCTCGGCTATGGAATGCCACGTCCGCAGCTGCCTCCTTGCATGGTCAGCAATGAAGAGACCGACGTGTTCGGCATAGCAGAAGGCAACGCGGAGATAACTCCTCGCAGCGGCATAAAGAATGTCTATGCAATGCCCGTGAAAGGTCAGACGCTCACTTTGAGCAGTCAGCTTTCTGCCGAGACCACTCTGTGGAAAGGTCAGCAGGGCGTGCTCGCTGTCAGTGGCGACTGTCAGAACAAGACAATCATTTCCGAAGGCACGCTGAGAATAAACGGCGAGATGAAAGGCGCTCTTGACCTTCGTGCTCGCGGAACAATTGCCGGCAGTGGCACGATAAACGACATCATGCTTGAAGGCGCACTCAACTATGAGGGTGGCAGGATAATGCCAGAAGGTACGCTTACCTTTGCCAAGGGACTCAACGTGAGCAAGGCGGCGTATGTGGAAATCGGCAGACCTGGCACGGATAAGGTTGTCGTAAACGGAACTCTTGCTGTGACAAAGAGTCTCGTGTTCAGTTTCAACAGTATTCCAGACGAAGGCAATTACACGCTGCTTACTTTCGATAGCTTCAGCGAGTCTCAGCTTAAGAATATTAGCGTTTGCGGACTTATGGGTGCAAACTACGAACTGAATATTGCCGACAACAGCATTCAGCTAAGCATAAACAAACAGCGACAGCCGTCTGCATGCGTTGTATGGACGGGCGATGTTAATGGCATTTGGGATTATCAGACGAAGAACTTCTCGCTAAATGGTTCGGCTACAAACTTCGTGGAAGGCGATGGCGTTCTCTTCAACGACGATGCTAAGATTACGACAATCACTCTCAGTCAGATGATGCCTGTTTCTGCTGCTACGTTTGTCGCAGACAAGAAGAAATATACGCTCAGCGGTAATGGCGGTATTGACGGTCGTACGATACTTCGCTCTGGAAAGGTTGAGGTGAAGGATATGAACTATAACTTTGAGATAGACAAGGCTACGCTTATCGTTAACAGTTCCAACGCCGTTTGTGACAATCCGATCCTTCTCACCGACACTGCTACCATATCTATAGCTTCCGGCACGGCATCGCTCAAGGGTAAGGTCTCTGGCGAAGGCACTCTGCTCAAGGCTGGCAATGGTCAGCTGAACATCACGCTTGCTGGCTCAAACGACTGGAAGGAGACTATCCTCAGCGCAGGAACACTCGCCATGGGTGCATGGAACACCACCATCGGCAAGCCTTCTTCTGCCATTCATGTCACTGGCAATTCCGTCTTCAGCGTTTTCAGCAATGATGCCACTTCGCAGGTTCCGACCGTTCAGAACACTTTCATCATCGATCAGAACAAGACGCTCACCTTCCATGCCGGAAAGCGCTGTGCAATAAAAGGCGCGTTGAAGGGCAGCGGAGTGTTCAAGGTGGATTTCCCTTATGTCCGAGGGGATGTCTATACCAATATGTCTGAGTTTGAGGGAACATATCAGGTTACTTCGGCAAACTGCCGCTTCGTACAGTCTGTGAACCTCGGCAAGGCAACGCTCAGGATTGACAAAGACGCTGCCGTGGTAAGCATGAAGGCGGGTTCAGGTACGGAGCAGAATTACAATCATACCATAGGTACACTCACTGGTGGCGGTACTCTCGGTAACGGCACATGGACTGTCAGCAGACTGGAGTATTACGTTGCTCCGACCATCATCAATGGCACCCTTAAGCTTGTCTCGCCTGTGATTGATGCCACTTCCTTCACTCGCTCTACGGTAACTGACGGGGCATCTTTCCAGGTCCTCAACATCAACGGCAAGGTAACCCTTGAAGGCACTCCTACAGTTCTTCCTGCCACTCCGAAAGACGGCTACGAATGGGATCTCTCCACCTTCGCAACGGACGGAAAGTTGCGCGTGAAGATGTCAAGTGCCATAGAGACTGTAAGCATAAGTCAGCTGAAGAATCAGGCTGTCTATGACCTTTTCGGAAGGAAAGTCAGTCGCCCTTCAACGGGAATCTACATCGTCGGCGGAAAGAAGGTTAGGATTACAAGATAAAGGTTTCTGACTAGTTTGGAGTGTACTTTGTTTGCGAAAATAGTACAATCAGCACCTTTTTTCGTAAAATATTTTAAAAAAATCAAGGAATTATTTGTTGATTTAAATTAATTTTGTAATTTTGCATTCTCAAACCTCAGAATATTTAATCAATAACATATTTAAATAATTAACATTTCATGAGTCAGAAAAGAGTTTATACCTTCGGCAACGGACAGGCTGAAGGTAACGCACAGATGCGTGAGGCACTCGGTGGCAAGGGAGCAAACCTTGCCGAAATGAACCTTATCGGTGTACCAGTGCCTCCAGGTTTTACAATTACAACAGATACTTGTAACGAGTATTATGAAGTGGGAGAGGAGAAAATCAAGGAGCTTCTTCAGGAAGAGGTGATGGCTGCTGTTGCTCACACTGAGAACCTGATGAACTGCAAGTTCGGTTCTGTTGAGAACCCACTTCTCGTTTCAGTACGTTCTGGTGCTCGCGCTTCTATGCCAGGTATGATGGACACTATCCTCAACCTCGGTCTTAATGACGAAGTTGCTGAGGGTATGGCTAAGAAGACTAACAATCCTCACTTCGTTTACGACTCTTACCGCCGTTTCGTTCAGATGTATGGTGACGTTGTAATGGGTCTTAAGCCAGTGAACAAGGAAGATATCGATCCATTCGAGGCTATCATCGAGAAGGTGAAGGAAGAGCAGGGCGTTGTTCTTGACAAGGACCTCTCTGTAGAGTCTCTCAAGAAGCTCGTTGAACTCTTCAAGGCTGCTATCAAGGAACAGACTGGTCAGGACTTCCCAACAGACCCAATCGAGCAGCTCTGGGGTGCTATCTGCGCTGTGTTCCGTTCATGGATGAACGAACGTGCTATCCTCTACCGTAAGATGGAAGGTATTCCTGATGAGTGGGGTACTGCCGTATCGGTTATGGCAATGGTATTCGGTAACATGGGCGACACTTCTGCTACTGGTGTTTGCTTCTCTCGCGACGCAGGTAACGGCGAAAACCTCTTCAACGGTGAGTATCTCGTAAATGCACAGGGTGAGGACGTTGTTGCTGGTATCCGTACACCACAGCAGATCACTAAGATTGGTTCTCAGCGTTGGGCTGAGCGTGCTGGCATCTCTGAGGAAGAGCGTGCTGCTAAGTATCCTTCAATGGAAGAGGCAATGCCTGAGATCTATGCAGAGCTCGATGCTCTCCAGGATAAGCTTGAGCACCACTACCACGATATGCAGGATATGGAGTTCACTGTACAGGAAGGCAAGCTCTGGTTCCTCCAGACTCGTAATGGTAAGCGTACTGGTACTGCAATGGTTAAGATCGCTATGGATCTTCTCCACGAGGGTATGATCGATGAGAAGACTGCTATCCTCCGTTGTGAGCCACAGAAGCTCGACGAACTCCTCCACCCAGTATTCGACAAGCTCGCTCTCTCTAAGGCTAAGGTTATCACTCAGGGTCTCCCTGCTTCTCCAGGTGCTGCTTGCGGTCAGATCGTATTCCACGCTGACGACGCTCAGGAATGGCACGAGAACGGACACAAGGTTATCATGGTTCGTATCGAGACTTCTCCAGAAGACCTCGCTGGTATGTCAGCAGCAGAAGGTATCCTTACTGCTCGCGGTGGTATGACATCTCACGCAGCCGTTGTTGCTCGTGGTATGGGTAAGTGCTGCGTTTCTGGTGCAGGTGCTATCAATGTTGACTACAAGGCTAAGACAGTTGAAATCGACGGCACAGTATATAAGGAAGGTGACTACATCTCTCTCAACGGTACTACAGGTCAGGTTTATGCTGGCGAAATCAAGACAAAGGCAGCTGAA
>JAZRYU010000161.1:0-85182 GCA_045600885.1 Prevotella sp. | reverse complement strand
AAGAATACAATGCCTCAGTATATTCCGAGCATCGCAAGAAGCAACTCAGCAAGAGCATTGAAAGAATGCAAGGAAAGCTGTCGAGAATGCAAAACGAACTTGCGGCTTGTGGATAAATGAGGTTTAGTTATATAGAAGCGAGATTATTAATAACAAAAAATAAATATGAAGAAGCAACTTTTATCTCTGACTTTGCTCCTGGCTGCTATTCTCGTGCTCGGCATATCATGCTCTGACCATGACGGTGCGGAAGAAAACGGTTCGCCTGCAAAGCCTTCAAGAGCTCCGATCAGCTGGAAAATCTATGACGGAAACTTCATCACGCTTCAGGATGTCATCATGTCGAACGACTCCACTTCCGTCAATATCAGTAAGGCGTTCATCTCACGACATTCAAAGAATGAAACCATTGAGAAGGGTGACGTAATCTCACTTTTCAACCACGGCTTCCTTGACTATTTCGAGGTAGGCAAGACTGCTGAGAATGGTGAGCACTACATTTCTTGCAACGTGAAGAAGATCAGCCTTGAGAGAGCACTGGAAATACTTAAGGTAGATATGGACAACGTGCATCTGAGCACTGATATCTACACCGATAAATCAAAGCCAAAGCGCGTGAACAACAGCGGCGAGGCTGACGTTGACGGTATCATGAACAGTGACATGTACGTGGAGAAGAACAACGGCGAGACTGTCTTCCACCCTTATGCTGTGCTGGTTCCTGGTTATCGCGAAGGTGCAAATGCAGACGAAAAAGGTGCTGTTGCGCCAGACGGTTTCGTGGGCTGCTACGTTGGCCAGATTGATAATATAGAAACAGCCAATGGATGGTTTGACAGTGTTATAGATGCAGTGAAGTCTGTAGGAAACGCGATTATCTCGCCTATAAAGACTGCTGTGACAGTTACGGCTGACACTGCAGAACTGCTTGCCAAACTGGCTGTTGGCGGTGATTATACAAAGGATTATAAGGTCATAGATATAAATCATGAATTCACCGGACACAGATGGAATATTGTCGATGGCGTAAAGACTCTGATTCCGAAGGGTGATGACGACGGCGATGATGATAAGGAACAATGGACAAAAGAGGAATGGGACAAAGAGGTAGAAGGTAAGGCTTACGTTACTCTTAATGGTCACCTCAATGCTCATGCCGGCGCAAGAATAGACCTCGTCTTCAAGCCAGCTTCCGTAGAAAAATTCGCAGTGTCAGCATTTGCAGACACAGACATTGATCTCAAGGCAAAGCTTGAATTGGGTATGAAGGCAGAAGCATCGCGTCCTGTTGTGTTGCACAGATTCGATTGCAAGGAACTGATGTTTGATATCGGTCCTGTTCCTGTGCTGATCGTGATTTATCCGGAAGCAGTATGGAATACCACTATCAGCGGAGAGATTTATGCATACATGGAAGCGAGCGTGAATTTCAAGATGAATTACGAGGCTACTCTGCAGTTCAAGCCAGAATTTAAGACTTACGTAACACCTAAGCAGAAGCCTACGGGCGATGCCTCAATCGATAAGTTTGGATACAAAGGAAAAGCAGAACTCAGATCGGGAATCTATTTCCGCACAGCCTGGCAACTTTACGGCGTAGCGGGTCCTGTGTTCGATATTGGCAATTCAGTCAGTGCAGAAGGTGAGTTTGATATCTTTAAGGAAAAGGGTAAAGATCCTGAGGGATATGCTAAAGCAGCAGTAAAAATCAACATCGGTGATGTTCGAGCTTCAGCACAGATTTCCTTCCCTCCACTCAAGGATTACAGCGAGTGGCTCTACGAAGCACTCACGTGGAAGACTGACGATTTGATTGATGTCCCACCTCTCAAAGAGATTCCTCTCTACGAAGACGAATGGGGCAGTGAAACGAAAGGCAAGAGCGAAATCGTGAAGGTTCGTCCTCCATTCCTCTATTAATAATCTGATAATGCTAAAATCACTATGAATTTTTCATTTATCCACAAACTGCATATTCCAACGTCACCAGCCATATTACTGGTGACGTTGGTTTTTGCGTTTATCTCCTGCGTGGATCACGATGGAGCAGATGCTGAAACTACTGTTATTGAACCTACCACAGATGAGGAATCGTGCATACTCATCTACAGTTCTGCCGACGATCTGAAATTGAAGCAGAAGGTGGCAGACTTTGCGCTCAATGAGTTCAACAAGGCGCAGCAGTCACTGGAACACAGGGTGAAGTTTAAGTTCAGTTTTGTGGATATTGATGAGGATAATTTCGACGCTGCGGCATCAAACTATCTGTTGAGCGGAAAATATAATTTCGTTGTAGGACCTGACGACAATACTCCAGACAAGACAATCTCGCTCCTGAGCACTGCCGGTAACTGTTTCCGAAACTCAGATAAGGCTCCCGGCATCATCATTCCTTCGCTCACTTCTACAGATGGCATTCGTCAGGCAAGGGAGTTGCCTTATGTGCGCATTCTTACTACAGAAGGACGAACGATGCTGTACGATGCGCTGAAGACCATATCGCTCATGACGTACTCTCCATACGTTTTCCTTCTCTATTCAGACGATGAAAAGGGTGCCACCTACTCCCGTTTCTTCGACTCGTATGCTGCGGAATTGGGCTTTAAGTGGGCAGCTCAGGCTAATGAGACGAGTGAGGAAAACGGGCTCGTCAAGGTGAAGTCTGACATCAGTCGTGAGGATCTTGAAAAAAGGATTATGGATAAATACCACGAGTTCTGCGGACAACTGGAGCATAAGGCGGATTCTGTAAAGTTCTTCAACTTTGTGGTAACTACCGCTAATCCGGAACATGGCTTGCTGCTGGATAGTCTGCGTAATGAAATGAGGAAGGAGAATCCGGCTTTCGGAAATGCGGAGATTGCTCTTCTGGACAGACAGAACGCGCTGAGCCGTGCAGACAAATATAATGACGCGATTTCTTTCTCGCTGTCAGCAGCACCTTACAACACGGACTTCGCCAACGAGTTCAAGAAGCATTTCGGCAAATATCCAGTACAGGGAGAAGCTCATTTCTACGATGCAGTGCTGATGTCTCTCTATGCAGAATATATCAGACTGTATCAGGCTGACGTTCACGAGATTGGAGAGGAACCTTGGTCGGGCAATATGGCTCTCAGTGCTGTCATTAGTGGCAAGGAAGAAGTGGGAGCGACTTGGAACAGCGAAGGTATCAATAAAGTCCTTGACGGGTATCTTAATAAGGATTTGGTAAAGGTGAGAGGAGCTTCGTCTGAATGGAATTTTACTAAAGATGACAACTACACCTGTGCTCACAATGGGTACTACAGTTTGAACTTCCTGTACAAAGCGGAAACTCATAAGAAGGACAAGACAATCCCTGACGCTTGGACTCCTACAGAAATAACTTCAAACGAGTGGTATGGCAACATGTCAATCAGCGAAGACTCATGGGAGCCGGAAGCAACTGATGTGGAGTCGGCGATAGCTGACCTTGACCGTCAAATATCCGATGAGGTACAGGATCGCTGGGCATTGCTTATAGCTGGTACAAAGGCTACGGAGAACGGAAGCTGGGGTGAGAACTACCGTCATCAGGCTGATGTCTGGAACGTCTATCACATGCTCCGCAATAATGGTTATAAGAAAGACCACATCATCGTCGTTACCGAGGACGACATCTTCGAGGTTCAGCTCTATCCGGAATATGGCAACGAGAGAGTGGTGAAGCGTAGTCATAACGAATCCGATGAAAATCTGTATGAAGAAATTCCTTCGCACTACAGACTTAGCGACATCACTCAGTTTGACCTCATTGACATCATCAGCGGAAAAAAGAGTGAACGATTGCCTTATGTGATTGAATCAACGGATAAGGATAACGTCTTCATCTACTGGAGCGGACACGGCAACAGTAAGGGTGAGTTGCGCTGGGACGGCAAGGATGCTGAGCAAGATACGCCATACAGCCAGAAATTTATTCCTGACCACATGCACAATGCGCTCAACAGAATGAGGGAATATACTAATGATGCTGATGGTGATGCCATCGTTTCAGGCTACAAATACCGCCGTCTGATGATGGTTGTTGAGGCTTGCCACAGCGGAAAATTCATTACGTCTATGCCTCAATGCAAGGGCATGTTCTTCATGTCGGCAGCGGAAAGCGAAGAAAGTTCATGGGCTGACGACAATAACCTTATTAAGATTGAAAATTTCGACATCGTTATCCACCGATTTGATTTCTTTACAACGCAGTTCGTGAATCTCGTGGAAAGAGATTCTTCAATCTCGCTCGGCCAACTTTTTGAAAAGTTGTACGACTTAACACCTGGTTCGCATCCTGATATCTACAACGCCGTAAACTACGGCAACTTGCAGAAACTTACCTTCCGGGATTACCGTTCTTGGTAAAAGGAATTCTTGTGCGAAGTCCCAAGATGTAGGGCGAGGATTTCCGAGCCGCGATTCAGGATTTATTCTTTCTGAAACGGCTCGGAAATCCTCGCCCTACATTGTTATATAATTTCCCAAAAAGGGGTGCAGGCTATTTCACCTGCTTGAGTGCGAGCTTCACAACCTGCTCAACAGGCAGGTCGGGCTGTGCCTTGAGTATGGCGATGACAACCTTGTTGCTGATGGCTGCCTGGAAACCGAGCATGGTGAGTGCACCAACGGCTTCTTCCTTGACCTCCGTATTGATGCCTACCATTGCCGTAGATGCTGCTGAAGCGGCGGCACCATCGGAATCAAGTCCATCGACAATGCCTGCCTGAAGCACCTTGTCTTTCAGCTCAATGATGATGCGTTGTGCTGTCTTCAAGCCTATTCCCTTAACGCCCTTGAGGGTCTTTACATCGTCGGAGGTAATGACCTGAGCAAGATCGTTGAGCGTGAGTTCGGAGAGGATGACGCGAGCTGTGTTTGCGCCTACTCCCGAAACAGAAATAAGCAGTTCGAACATCTTACGCTCCTGCTGACGAGCAAATCCGAAGAGCACGTATGCGTCCTCACGAATGGCTTCATAGACATAGAGCTTCACCTGCTTCTCGCGCTGGATGGCGGTGTAGGTGTTAAGGGATATGTTCAGTCCGTAGCCGACACCATTGACATCGACCACTGCGTATGCGGGAGTAATTTCGGCAAGTTCGCCTCTTACGAATTCTATCATCTTTTCAGTTGTGATTTATGATTTATGATGTATGATTTGCGATTTGCTGATTTATAATTTACACCAAAATAACGCATTTTCTTACGAATTATTTTGCAATAAACGAAAAAATGTTTAATTTTGCAGTGAAAATAGTGAATCGTAAAATCAGTAAATTGTAAATATAAAAAGATGACTTTAATCGACGGAAAAGCAACAGCAGCCGCTATCAAGGCGGAGATTGCTGAGGAAGTAAAGGAGATTATGGCAAAGGGCGGAAAGCAGCCGCATCTTGCTGCCATTCTCGTGGGCCACGACGGAGGCTCGGAAACGTACGTGAAGAATAAGGTGCTCGCTTGCGAGGCTTGCGGATTCAAGAGCACGCTCATCCGCTATGAGGACGACATCACTGAGGAGGAACTCCTGAAGAAGGTGGACGAACTCAACAACGATGATGACGTGGATGGATTCATCGTACAGCTTCCTCTCCCTAAGCACATTGACGAGCAGAAGGTGATTGAGGCTATCGACTACAAGAAGGACGTGGATGGCTTCCACCCAATTAACGTTGGTCGCATGGCGATTGGTCTTCCTTGCTTCATCTCTGCCACTCCTCTCGGCATCGTAACACTGCTGAAGCGCTACAACATCGAGACTTCTGGCAAGAAATGCGTTGTGCTGGGTCGTTCAAACATCGTGGGCAAGCCTATGGCGCAGCTCATGATACAGAAGCAGTACGGCGATGCTACAGTGACTGTTTGCCACTCTCGCTCGAAGACTCTGAAGGAGGAATGTCGTGAGGCTGACATCATCATTGCTGCTATCGGTCAGCCAGGATTCGTGACTGCTGACATGGTGAAGGATGGTGCTGTGATTGTTGATGTAGGCACTACTCGCGTTCCTGATGCTACACGCAAGAGCGGTTTCCGTCTCTCTGGCGACGTGGACTTCGAGAACGTTGCTCCAAAGTGCAGCTTCATCACTCCTGTGCCAGGTGGCGTTGGTCCGATGACTATCTGCTCGCTTATGAAGAATACTCTCGCAGCAGGCAAGAAGGAGTATTATAAATAGAAAAACATCTTCACGTCCGATGTAGGGCAAGAAATTACGTAGGGCAAGAAATTACGTAGGGCGAGGATTTCCGAGCCGCGATTCAGGATTTATTCTTTCTGAATCGGCTCGGAAATCCTTGCCCTACATTTATGTCGCCCAAAATACGGTTCACTGTCTTCTCGACAGTGCTCGGCTTTGTGTCTGACGACCAGACACATCACTCCAGATTCTGGGGAACCACAATTAGAACGTATGTACAAGACCTACGCCGAGAAGGAGCTGAGTGCAGTGCTTGTTGAAGAACTGATACTTAGCCTCAAGGGTGATGTGTGCCTTGTCAGTGATTGCGAATTCTGCGCCACAACCAGCATTAATGCCAGCGATTACGTCGTTGACCTTCTTCTCATTCCATTTGCCTTCTTCGTCCTTATGGTGGCACTCGTGGCTATTACCGAGAGCAACACCGAGAGTAGGGTAGATGGTGAACTTTGAGTCCTCAAGAGGGAGAAGATACTGGATGTTGATGTTTGCATCGAGCATTGTCTCATGCTCGTTCTTGAAGATGTAGTCGATAGCTGTTTCTGCGCGGATTTCGTCAGAAAGACAATAGCGTGCTTTTGCGCCAACACCGATATTGCCTACCTCTGTGCCATAGAGAATGTTGATGCCGGCTCCCATTTGTCCTGCTTCGTTCTGAGCGAATGCAGAAGATACACTTGCCATGATGATGGCAACGATAAAGAGAATCTTTTTCATAGTCATTGTTTTTGTTGGTGATTGGAAATGGTGTTGTGGTCAAGGGTGTTGCTTTTGCAATCTGCCCTTTGTAAAAGTAGCAAGCGCCGCCAGATTATCTCTGCCGGCGCTCGCCTATATATTACATTAATGTGTAAAGCTCGCCGATAAGAGCTTCATTCTCTCAATGAGAGGGATTTCTTACTTCTCCTCCTCAACAGCCTCTGTGAGACCAGCCTCCTGAATCTTGCGACCGAGAGTGAGGTAAGCGATAGGAGCTGCGATGAAGATAGAAGAGCAAGTACCGAATACAACACCGAGGATCATTGCGAATGAGAAGCTTGCGATGCTATCTCCACCGAGGAAGAAGATGCAGAGCAATACGAGCAATGTAGATACAGAAGTGTTGATAGTACGAGCGAGAGTCTCGTTGAGTGAGTTGTTGAAGTTCTGCTGGAGATCACGCTTTGGATGGAGCTTGAGGTTCTCACGGATACGGTCGAAGACAACCACCTTGTCGTTGATAGAGTAACCAACAACGGTAAGGATAGCACCGATGAATACCTGGTCAATCTCGAGAGAGAATGGTACGATGCCCCAGAGAGCAGAGTACATACCGATTACAACGAGAGTATCGAGAGCGAGGGCTACGATAGCACCGAGAGAGAAGCGCCAGCTGTTGAAACGCACCATGATGTAAACGAAGATGAATGCGAGGGCAACGAGCACTGAGATGATTGCCTTGTGAGTAATGTCCTTAGCGATAGAAGGACCTACCTTTGTAGAGCTGATGATTGAACCGCCTTCGCGAACGTCTGGGTTCTTGAAGTTGTCGATGCTGCTCTGTGATACAAGACCGCCATTCTTGAGAGCTTCGTAGAGCTTCTGCTCGCACTGGTCGTCGATTGTTGGGTCGTTAGACTCAATCATGTAGTTTGTAGATACACGGATAGTCTTGCCGTCAGTACCAATAGCGAGAGCTGATGTAGAAGCCTCTGGATAAGCTGCTGCGAGGAGTGGACGAACTACCTCTGGCTCTACTGCCTTGTCGAATGCTACAACATAGTTGCGACCACCAGTGAAGTCGATACTTGTAGAAAGACCCTTCACGAAGAAGCAAACGATGAATGCGAGAGCAGCTACGGCAGCAACAGTGAATGATCTCTTGTAGATACCCATGAAGCGGAACTTAGTGTTCTGCATGAAGTTCTTAGAGATGCCAGTGATGAATGTGAGGTCGAGCCACTTGTCCTTTGCGAGACGGCTTTCATAGATCATACGAGTAAGGAATACTGCTGTGAAGAATGAGCAGACGATACCGATGATGTATGTCCAAGCGAAGCCCTTTACAGGACCTGTACCGATGAAGAACAGGATGAAACCTGTGATAAGTGATGTTACGTTAGAGTCGAAGATAGCTGAGAACGCGTTGTTGTAACCGAGCTGAACAGCTTCCTTGACATTCTTTCCGTTGCGGAGCTCTTCCTTGATACGCTCGTAGATGAGCACGTTAGCATCCACAGCCATACCGAGTGTAAGGACGATACCGGCGATACCTGGCATTGTAAGTGCTGCCTGGAATGAGCAGAGGATACCGAGAGTGAAGAAGAGGTTGATGAGAAGTGCTGAGTTAGCAAGCATACCTGGCTTGAAGCCGTACATCATTACCATGTAAATCATGAGGACTACGAAGGCAACGATGAATGAGATGATACCCTGCTGGATAGACTGAGCACCGAGTGTAGGACCTACAACTTCTTCCTGAACGATACGTGCAGGTGCTGGCATACGACCAGACTTGAGTGTGTTAGAGAGGTCCTTTGTATCCTGGATTGTGAAGTTACCAGAGATTTCTGACTGACCGCCAGGGATTTCGCCGTTTACGCGAGGAGCAGAGTAAACTGCATCATCGAGCACGATAGCGATAGCCTTGCCGATGTTAGCCTTTGTAAGAGCAGCCCAACGACGTGCACCGTCAGAGTTCATTGTCATTGAAACAGTAGGCTTGTTTGTAATCTGGTCGAACTTGTCCTCAGCGTTTGTAACAACGTCACCCTCAAGTGGAGCGCGGCCGTTAGCCTGAGTGATGCGGAGAGCGTGGAGCTCGAATACGCTTGAACCTGTTACGTAGTCTGCTGGCTTAGCACTCCAGAGGAGCTTCATGTCAGAAGGGAGAATCTGCTTTGCAAGGTCAGAGTAGATTACCTTGTTAATAATAGCTGTATCGCGTGCGCTCGCGAGACCTACTACAGAAAGACCACCAGGGCTCATGCTGAGAGCAACCATTGGGTTCTTCTTCTTAGCCTCTTCGAAAGCTGCGTTCTGATCCTTGTTCTTGCTGTCAGTCTTGCCGAGGTCAAGCTTAGCGTCTGCCTTAGAAGAGTCAGCCTTTGCAGAGTCACCTTCAGCTGCCTGAGCAACTTCCTCTGCCTCAGCATTAGCTGTAGTGTCCTCCACTACTTCGCCGCCGTTCTCCCAACGAGAAGAGAGCTGGTTGAGGTAAGGGATAGCTTCGTCAGAAGTGTAAGTCTCCCAGAACTCAAGGTTTGCGGAACCCTGGAGGAGCTTACGAACACGCTCAGGCTCCTTAACACCAGGCATTTCCACCATGATGCGGCCGTCCTCGCCTTCGAGCTTCTGGATGTTTGGCTGAACAACACCGAACTTGTCGATACGCTGACGAACGACGTTGTAAGAGTTGTCGATAGCCTCCTGAACAGACTCGCGGATAACAGCGATAACCTGATCGTCAGTGCTCTGAGTAGAAACCTTGCCCTTAAGCTGCTGAGTAGCGAAGATAGAGGCGAGCTTCTTGCCCTTTGCGTTCTTCTTCCAAGCGTCGTAGAAGAGTGTAACGAAGTCGTCCTGGCTTGTTTCCTCGTTCTTCTTAGCTTCCTTCATTGATGTTACGAACTCAGCGTCTGTCTTGTGGTCAGCGAGAGTTTCGACAACATCAGGTACTGAAATCTCAAGGATTACGTTCATACCGCCCTTGAGGTCAAGACCAAGACCAATCTGTGTTTCAAGACAGTCGTGGTAAGAATAGACTCCGAGATACTTTACAGAGTCCTTGTAGTTCTGCTGTGCGATTGGATCCTTCAATTTCGCAGCCTCGCCGTCATAATAGTTTGTTGCAGCAGAGAATGAGAGATAAAAGATACAAACAAGTGTGAGAAGCACAGAAACTACTGTTACAAGTCCTTTGTTTTGCATGTTTTATTTAAATTTTAGTTATTATTTTTCAAACATAAAGCGTGCAAAAATACAAATAATTGTTAAAATACGAAAAAAATCAAGGATATTTTGCGCTCTTGATTAATGTAACTCTATAATATTTGCACTTTTTTATAAGTAGAAGTGACAAAAAAGGCTATTTTTGCTGCTTTCAGGTCATTCTTATTTCTTTGCAGAAAGGCATACTATGAGAGGGTAATGATCAGAGGATGTTGCCTCACGGTCAACGTAGCATTTGGCCACGTCGAAATCGTCGGAACAGAATGCGTGGTCAATTCTGACGTGCATGCCATTCTGCTCGAAGGAAAAGCCTGGGAAACGACCTGCATCAGCGTAACAGTCGTTAAGCTTCCGGTCAATCTGAGCATGAGCGTAGGAGAGCGAAGTGTCGTTGAAATCGCCCACGGCGATGGTGTTCTTGGCATCGTTGCCTATGAACTTAGCCACAGCTTCCGCCTGAGACTGTCGTTTGACGGTGGCTTTCGATATGCAGCGGATTATTCTGCGGATGCCTTCCTGCTTGTATTCATCCTCAAGAGCACCCTTTACGATGGAACGGAACTCAGCCTTGTCGTCGGTTTCCATCCCCATAGTCTCAAAATGGTTGTTGATGATGCGGAGAGTCTTTCCGTGATATTTGATGTAGAAGCATGCGCTGCGATTGCCTACCGACTCGTAGTTTATCCGCTCCACACGCTCAATAGGTGTCTTGCTGAGGCAGCATATTGGCGAAGCAGCATCGTCGCAGAGCGTCTCCATATACTTGTAGTCTTTCTCGAATTTTTCCCTCACTCCAAACCACTTTCCTTCCCTCAGGTCGGCTTCTTGAAGGCATATTATATCTGCCTTACTATCAATTAGATAGCGGGCGATGAGGTCGGTTGTGGCGGTGTCGCCTGTATTGTCTGGCGACATGAAGCAATGCACGTTATAGGTGATAATCTTCAGCGTGCCTTCCGTGTCTTCTGCCTGTGGGGAAAGTGGGGAGTATTTGTGCATCGGAACATAGCCCAAAACGAGGGTGAGAAACGACACAAAAGCATACTTCCAGCGGAAGCATAGCCAGAAGAACAAGAAGCAGATAACTCCGATGGCGAAAGCCGGAAAGGCAAGGCTTGCAAGCGAGAGAATCGGGAAATCTGCCGGAGGAAGCTTATAACTGAAGCCCGACACAAGGAAACCTGCGCAAAAGAGCAGATTGACGAAGAGAATCGGGTAGAGGATTATTTTCTTGAACACAGAGAATCGGGTGATTTGACGATTTTGCGATTTGGTGATTTTCTTTCCTTATTTCTCAAACAGAATCCGCTTCTCTTCGGCAGTGAGACTGTCGTAGCCATTGCGGCGAACCTTGTCGAGAATCTTGTCAATAATCTCTTCGCGAGTCATCTGGTCTTTGTTGTAAGTCCAGTCCTTTTCGCGCTCGTCGTGTGCATGATTCTTATCCTTTTTCTTCATGAAATCAGGCATTTGCAGCTTCATTCCAAACTGTCCGCCGCCTTTCCAGTGGCGAATGAGTAGATAGCCGAAGAGCATACCACCAAGGTGAGCCACGTGAGCCACGCCGTCGCTTGTTGTAGATAGGGCAAGGAAGAGCTCTATGGCAGCATAGATGCAGACAAACCATTTCGCCTTAATAGGGATAGGGAATGGGAAGATGAAAATCTTATTTTCAGGCCATGTCATGCCAAAGCCGAGCAGAATGCCATAGATAGCACCCGAGGCACCCACGGTAAGGCCGATGGCAGGATCGGTGCCATAGAGGAAGAACTGCGTCAGCTCCTGACACAATCCGGCACCTATTCCGCAGACGATATAGAAGACCAGGAAACGCTGAGCACCCCATGCCTTCTCAACGGCACAGCCGAACATCCACAGTGCGAACATATTGAAGAACAGATGCTCCCAACCGCCATGCATGAACATGTAGGTTAGAATCTGATAGAAATGGAAATCAGGACTTGTGATGTAGTGAAGTCCGAAGAGATAGTTGAGTTTCAGAAAGGAACCTCCATAAAGGATTACCTCTCCGAAAAACAGCTTGGCAATGAGGAAGGCAGCTATGTTTGCCACCAGAAGAGCCTTGGTTATAGTAGGTATTGAACGCATTGAATCTCTTGCAATTTTATTTTATGACTTTTAGACTTTTTACTTGTAATTACGATGCAAAGTTACTGAAAATAGGCTGTTTTAGCCCTAAAATAGGGCATTAAACGACTTTTTTTACCCTTTTCCTTGATTTTTTCGTGATTTATTTTGCGTAAATCGTTGTAAATGTGTACATTTGCAAACGAAAAAGTGCGTTTTTGCACGCTGTTTTTCAGCAGAATTATCAATCACTAATAAAAACATATAAAACTATGACAAAGCAAGAACTTATTGAAAAGGTAGCAGCTACTGGCATTACAAAGGCTCAGGCTAAGGCTGCTCTCGAGGCTGCTCTCGATGGTATCAAGGAATCTATCGTTAAGGAAGGTAAGATGCAGCTCATCGGTTTCGGTACATTCTCTGTAAACGAGCGCCCTGCACGTGAAGGTATCAACCCTGCAACAAAGGAGAAGATCCAGATTGCTGCTAAGAAGGTTGTTAAGTTCAAGGTTGCTTCTTCTGTTGAGGCAGAGATCAACTAAGAATTCTTTCTGACCGCGAGATGGTCAAAGTAAATATAAGGACTCACGGATGATTTTTCTTCCGTGAGTCTTTATTTAAGTCATTTATGAAACAAAAAATCAACAGTTACTATACCGATATAAACGTTCACGCCTCTTCGTGCATCATGGAGTGTGAAACAGCTGAAATGCACACTTACCTTCATGCCGAACCATGCGGAGAACCGCTTGCAGAACAGATAAAGCGTCTGCGCAAGGGTGTGGACAGAGTGGCTGAGGAATGGAAGATGAAGCCTGTCTTCATGCGCTATTTCATGACCGATGCCACAAATCAAGCTGAGTATGTGCCGGAGGAAACCGACTGTGCCGTGTCCATCATTCAGCAGCCACCACTCGACGGAAACAAGGTTGTCTTGTGGGTTTATTGCGTAAAGTGCCACAATATACATAATATAAAGGAAGAAAGTGCCATAGTAGGTAGCACGACAGTGATGGAACACAACGGCTATCAGCATTTGTGGAATATGGGTATGTGTGCCAATGAGGGTGCTTCCGACAGGCAGACGGCAGATTTGCTTGAGGCTTATGAGGATGTGTTGGCTAAGAAGGGAATGAACATTGCAGACAACTGTCAGCGCACATGGTTCTTCGTTCGCGATGTTGACACGAACTACGCAGGACTCGTCAGAGCGCGTCGCGACAACTTCACCCAGCAGGGACTTACTTCCGACACTCATTACATTGCCAGCACGGGAATAGGCGGTTCGCCAGCTGACACGAAGGCTCTCGTGCAATTGGGCTGTTACGCCCTGAACGGCTTTGACAAGGAACAGATAAAATACCTTTATGCTCCTACGCACCTCAATCCGACATACGAATACGGTGTGACTTTCGAGCGAGGCACGAGCATTGAGTTCGGCGATCGCAAGCACATCTATATTAGTGGAACCGCGAGCATAAACAATAAGGGCGAGGTGGTTCACATAGGCGACATTCAGAAGCAGGCAGAGCGTATGTGCGAGAATGTTGACACGCTGCTGGCTGAGGCTGGTGCTTATCCAGAGGATGTCATGCAGGTGATTGTCTATCTGCGAGACATTGCCGACTATCATACTGCGAAGGAAATCGTCAGCAGGCATTATCCGTCAATGCCTATCGTCTATACGTTAGCACCTGTCTGCCGTCCGCAGTGGCTCATCGAAATGGAGTGCATAGCAATAACGGAAAATGATAATCCTAAGTTCAGGAATTTCTAAGAATATCAAGAATTATACAAAAGAAGATGCTCATATCTTTCATTATTACATATTATAATGAGTCGCCCGAGATGCTCATTGCAGCTATCAGCAGCGTCATGCAGCTCTCTCTGCCTGAGAAGGAAAGGGAGATCATCGTCGTTGATGATGGTTCGGCGGAGAATATCCTCTCGAATATCTCCAGCATAAAGGACGACATCATCTATCTGCGTCAGAGAAACGCCGGTCTTTCCGTGGCACGAAACATCGGTCTTCAGATAGCTACGGGCAGATACATTCAGTTTATTGATGCCAACGACTATCTGATTCCTTCCGTCTATGAGCATTGCCTCGACATTGCACGCTTTGAAAATCCGGACATGGTGCTCTTCGAATATACGGAGAAGGAAGGCTATGTCATGGAGGTGACAAAGTCTAACACAGAAGGACCTATCGACGGCAGCTTATGGCTGAAGAACAATAATGTCAATGCAAAGGCGTGGGCTTATCTCTTCAGAAAGGACATCCTGCTCAATCTGCGCTTCGAGAAGTCTCTTCGGAAGGATGACGAAGCTTTCACTCCGCAGCTCATCCTTCGGGCAGAACGCCTGTTCTATACTGACTCTAAGGCTTACTTCTCTCGTAAGAATGAATCCGCTGAAGTTCAGCCGTATAGCGAGGAGTTTGTGGAGAGGAAGCTCGACGATATGGAGAAGACCATCTTCCAGCTGCATAATGTTGCCTCTTCTCAGAGCCACACCAATCGTCAGGCTCTTCAGCGTCGCGTCTCTCAGCTTGCGGCAAGCTATCTGTACAGCGTGATAAAGGAAACCCACAGTCGCGCAGAACTTGAAAACCGTATCGGTCGTCTGCGTGAGGAGAACCTCTTCCCTCTGTCTCTGAAGGGATATTCTCTGCAGAACAGGCTTTTCGCGCGAATGGTAAACCATAAGTTAGGCAGAATTATTCTGTGCAAGCTTCTTTGATAGAATCCAATGACTTTCACCATCGTCACCATAACATACAATGCGTCGGACTGTCTGCAGCGCACGCTAGATAGTGTCCTGTCTCAGACCTATCCCGACATTGAGCACCTCATCGTGGACGGTGCTTCTAAGGACAATACCGTTTCCATTGCTCAGGCATACGCAGAAAAAGCTGGCGAGACAAAGGGCAACGGCTATCGTGTCGTAATCTCATCTGAACCAGACCGCGGACTCTACGATGCAATGAACAAAGGTCTTCAGCGAGCTTCTGGCGACTATATTCTGTACCTGAATGCGGGCGACAGTTTTCCCGAAGCAGAAACCCTTCAGCATGTTGCGGAAAGTATAAAGCATTCTGCCCCTGTGTCTGAAGCATCAGCTTCTGACTCCCTCCCAGCCGTTGCCTATGGCGACACTCTCTGGACGGACAATCTCGGCAACGTTATTGGCAAGCGAAACCATTCTGCCCCAGAGCGTCTCTCTTGGCGATCTTTTAAGCAGGGAATGCTCGTCTGTCATCAGGCTTTCTATGCACGGACAGACATTGCAAAGCTCTTTCCCTACGACCTGCAGTATCGCCATTCTGCCGATGTTGATTGGTGCATCCGCATAATGAAGGAAGCCGATAAGCGAGGACTTCCGCTCGTAAACACTCATCGCGTGGTGGCTCTCTATCAGCGTGAGGGACAGACAACGGCCAATCATCGCGCTTCCCTTATGGAACGTTTCCGCGTGATGTGCTGTCATTACGGTCTTTTTACCACCCTCGCCATGCACGTCTGGTACGTTATCCGTGCAATTATAAAAAAATAGCGATATGAAAAAACTCTCATTCCTTTTTATTTCCGTATTCTTCCTCGCAGGCTGCAATGATGTTTCTGCCGTAAAGAACATCATCGCTCCTCTGACAGAGAAGATGGAGGAAAAACCGGAAATCACTTCCGACACTGTCACTTCCACTGTCCTCTTCGTGGGCGACCTCATGCAGCATGGTCCGCAGATTAAAAGGGCGTATGCTTGTGGCGACGGCGATACTTACAACTACGATGCTTGCTTCGAGTTTGTGAAGCCGATGATCAGTGCTGCCACTCTCGCCATCGGAAACCTTGAGGTTACGCTCGGCGGGGAACCTTATTCAGGCTATCCGCAGTTCTCTGCACCTGACCAGTATCTCTCTGCCATAAAGGCTGCGGGCTTTGATGCTCTTACCACTGCCAACAACCACTGCTGCGACCGCGGACAGAAAGGCATTGAGCGCACTTTGGAAATGCTCAGCAAGGAGAATATTCCTTCTTGCGGAACATACGTTGATTCTCTTTCGCGCAGCAAGCGTTATCCGCTTATCCTGGATGCAGGCGGCATAAAGGTTTGTTTGCTCACTTATACTTACGGCACAAACGGTCTTCCTGTTCCTAAGGGAAACATCGTCAACGTCATCAACAAGGATATGATGGCTAAAGACATCAAGAAGGCTAAGTCAATGAAGCCAGACGTCATCATCGCTTCGCTCCATTGGGGCTTGGAGAATGTCTTGAGGGAGAATGCTGAGCAGCGTGAGCTGGCGCAATGGCTTGTTGACCAGGGCGTTGACCACGTCATTGGCGGTCATCCTCATGTTATCCAGCCTTCTGTCTATCTTCAGGGCAAGGATGGCAAGAAGCATTATGTGGTATATTCTCTCGGCAACTACATTTCTAACATGCAGACAGCTGACAACAAGATCGGTCTTACCGTGACTCTGAAGTTCCAGAAGATTACCACTGAAGGCAAGAGCACAACAACCCTTCTCGCCGTTGATGAGGAAAAGACTTACTGTTCTTTCCCGACTCTCAACCCAACTGGCAACTATCGCGTCATTCCAGCATCTCTTCCTGACAGCCTTATCTCAGAAGCAGAGCAGAAAGCACGCGTAGGTTCACTGCAGAAGAAACCTGCTCCTACTGTTCAAACAATCCCAGCTAAACAAAAGACGGATTCTGTTAAGCAGAAAACAGATTCTGTAGTTAAGACTGCTAAGCCTGTTCGTCAAAAGGGAAGACGCAAGAGAGCCGCATAAAAGCCCCCAATCCCAAGGGATAACTTTTTACTTCATTGATTGCTTTTGGGGGACAAATGTAGGGCGAGGATTTCCGAGCCGTTTCAGTGCAATAAAACCTGAATCGCGGCTCGGAAATCCTCGCCCTACATTTGCTTTCTTCAGAGCTTTCTTTTACTCTGCCTCAGAAGAACCTATGACCTTCCATACGCCAGCAGCAGCTGCTGCACCGATGAATGGACCAACGATGAATGCCCAAAGCTGAGCGAGAGCATTGCCGCCCTCAAAGATTGCAGGAGCAATAGAACGTGCAGGGTTTACGGAAGTGCCTGTGTAGTGAATGCCTACAAGGTGAACGAGGATAAGAGAGAGACCGATGGCAAGACCGGCAAGATTGCCAGCACCCTTCTTCTCGTCTGTTGTGCCGAGAACAACGAGCACGAAGACAAATGTCAGTATGATCTCGCAGATCAATGCTGCAATAGGACCGTTTGCACAAGTGTTTGCACCTGTTGTTGTGCCGTCTGCACCTACCTGCTGAACAAGAAGATAGAGAATAGCCGAACCGATGAACGCACCGATAGTCTGGAAAATCATGTACATGCCGGCATCCTTTGCGTTGATGCGACCAGAAATCAGGCAGCCGAGCGTGATGGCTGGATTAATGTGGCATCCTGAAATACCGCCGATGGTGTAAGCCATTGAAACAACAGCAAGACCGAAAGCCATTGCTGTACCAACTACTGAGGCTACGTCTGAACCGCAGTTCAAAGAGACTGCTGTGCCGCAGCCCATGAGCACGAGAACCATTGTGCCCACCATTTCTGCTAAATACTTTTTCATAATGTTTAGAGGTTTTAAGTTTATGGTTTTATGCTGCAAAATTAAGATTTTTTGAAATAATTGAGAAATAATTATGGAAAAAACTTAAAAATGATTATCTTTGCAGCATAATTTCTAACAGTTAACGCTTTCTTTGACCATGAAATCAAAAAGACTTCTCTCTATACTCCTCTTAGCATTTACCCTTTGTCCTTCAGCCTTTGCTGACGATTTCAGTACGTGGTTCTTCAATAAGACAATGCGCTTCGACTACTATCATGCCGGCTCTGCGGAAAAGGAAACAATATACTTTGACGAGATTATTGAAGAACCCTATTTTGCAGGTTCAAAGACTTCACTCATAGACAATTTCGGCTATGGCGCTTATCGCTATCGCATAAACGACAAGGCTTCCGGCACACTTCTCTATCAGCGTGCCTATTGCACTCTCATGCAGGAATGGATGACAACGCCTGAGGCTAAGCAAGTCAGTCGTGCCATGCCAGAGAGCATCACATTCCCTTTCCCTCGCAAGGCTGTCACGCTTACCATAGAAGTACGCGATAAGAAGAACCAGTACCATAAGCTCTTTGCATACGACATCGATCCGGAGAACTACTTTATCCGTAAGTTCGTCCCTACCCTTGAGTCTATTGACATCGCCTATCAAGGCAACTCTGACCGTGCTATTGACATCGTGCTTATTCCTGAAGGTTACACTGAGGCTGATAAGGCGACATTTGTGACAGATTGCCACAAGTTCTCAGAATCGCTATTCTCTTACGCCCCTTATGGCGACAATAAATACAAGATGAACATCCGTGCCGTTTGGGCTCCGTCACAGCAGTCGGGAGTGAGCATTCCGGGCGAGAATATATGGAAGAATACAGCTTGTCGCGCCATGTATTACACCTTTGATTCAGAGCGATACCAGATGACCGACGATATGCAGAACCTCCGCAATATTGCCGCTCATGTGCCTTACGAGTATATCTACATTATTTCCAACTCACAGAAATACGGTGGTGGTGCCATTTACAACTGGTATGGCATCAGTGCGGCGCATATCTTCTCACGTCCGGAATCTGTCCGCAAGACTTACGCTCACGAGTTCGGTCATCTGCTTCTCGGACTTGGCGACGAGTATGTCGGCGGTAGTGATACCGAACTGTATGCTCCTGGCATAGAGCCTTGGGAGGCAAACCTCACAGCTCTTGTGGACGGAAAGTGCAAGTGGCAGGATATGATTGACGCCAAGACACCACTGCCAACTCCACTGCCCAAAGGTTACGACAAGCAGAACTCTTACAACATGAAGGACTGGAAACTCGGAGCATACGAGGGTGGCGGATATCTAGAGAAAGGAATCTATCGTCCTATGCCTAACTGCATGATGAACTGGATGCACACGCAAGACCTATTCTGCCCCGTTTGCGACAAGGCAATTCGTGAGTATATTGATTTCCTTACCAAATAAAGAACTATCTGATTTTCTCCTATCCACGTTATGTCCCGTAATGACCAGCGCCATAATTGCTGACATACTGTAAGAAAAGTATATGCCTCTTGCTTTTCGGGAAAAATCCTTAAGGGATACAAAATTATTCCTTAGGATTGCGATGCGTCTCCCCATGGTTTACGAAGCGTAAGCGATTTTTAGAAAGAAATAAGATAGCCTACACCCTACACCTTTTTGTGCTAAATGGTTGAGTGTCAGTAGTTTGTGAGGATGTAGACTGCGATTGTTGCCTACACCAGCCTACACCCTTGCCTACACCTTATAACTGTCTGATAGTAAGGCTGTTATACGATTGGTGTAGGGGGTGTAGGCTAGTTTTATATTCTTACGGTTCAGAGCTATTATTGTGGCATCTGCCTTTTACTGTATTACCGGATAAATCCAGTTTGGCTCTGTTTCGAGTTCTTTTATCTCGTCGCCTATTCTGAGACGGAGGGTGCCGCCCTTACGGCTGGTGATGGTGAGCTTTGTTGGTTTTCCGTCGCGCCAAGTGAGCTCATTGAGGATGTAGCCGCCACGGAGACGGAGTCCTTTTACGGTGCCGTTCTGCCAGATTTCCGGTATGGCTGGAAGAATGTGGATCTCTTCGTTATGACTCTGTACGAGCATCTCTGCAATGCCTGCTGTGCAGCCGAAGTTACCGTCTATCTGGAATGGCGGATGGGCATCGAAGAGGTTTGGATATGTGCCGCCTGACTGACTGTGCTCTACCAATGCAGGAGAGAGCTGGTCCTTGATAATCTGATGAGCATGGTTTCCGTCGAGCAGACGTGCCCAGAAGCATACCTTCCATCCCATAGACCATCCTGTTGATTTGTCGCCGCGGCTCTCAAGCGTCTTGATGGCAGCCTCGTGGAGTTCTGGAGTCTTGAAGAGGCTGATCTGCTTGCCAGGGAAAAGTCCCCAGAGGTGGGAGATGTGGCGGTGGCGGTCGTTAGGATTGTCGTAGTCCTCAAGCCATTCCTGAATTTGTCCCCAGCGTCCTATCTTTGTAGGAGGAAGGTCGGCAAGGACGAGGCGGAGAGAGTCAACGAAGAGAGGATCCTCGTTGAGTGTCATGCCAGCCTCGATGGTGTTGCGGAAGAGTTCGCGAACCATCTGATTGTCCATCGTAGCACCGGCAACGACGCGGAACTTCCTGCCAGGAATCTGCGGCGTGTTCTCAGGAGAATAAGAAGGCGCAACGACCCAATAGTTGTTCTTAGGCTCGCGCACGAGGAAGTCCAGATAGAACTCGCATGCGCCCTTCATGAGTGGATATATCTCTGTGAGGAAGTTGCGGTTGAGGGTGTATTGATAGGTGTCGAAAAGATGCTGGCAGAACCAGGCGTTGCACGTAGGCCAGATGCCCCAGTCGGGACCATCGACGGCACCGGTAGAGCGCCAGATGTCCGTGTTGTGATGGAGTGTCCATCCGCGACAGCCGTACATTGCGGCAGTTTCCTTTCCTGCTTCGGCACACTCCTTGATAAGCTGTATCATCGGCTCGTTCATTTCGGAAAGAGCAGTCACCTCTGCTGGCCAGTAGTTCATCTCGACATTGATGTCAGTGGTGTATTTGCCATCCCAAGGTGCGCGACGCTGATAGTTCCAGATGCCCTGAAGGTTTGCAGCCTGAGAGCCTGGAGTTGAAGAACTGATGAGGAGATAGCGACCGTACTGGAAATAGAGCGATGCGAGATTAGGGTCAGGAGCGTCAGCATAGTTCTTCACGGCTACATCAGTAGGAATCTGAATCTCGTCGCGACGCTTTCCGCTCACGCCTGCCAGTTGTTCGGCAAGGGTTGTGATGGAGTCGTTTTCAAGAGTGAGCGACACGCGGTCGAAGTATGACTTATAGTGAGTGATGTGCTCCTGCTTAGCCTCGTTATAGTCGCGGTAAGACTTCTTCAGCGGAAGCAATGCCTCAGCAAAGGCGCTGTTAGAGACATCCTTGTAGTTGATGAAGTTTGTGCCGATGGAAATATAGAGAAGTGCTTCGTTAGCTTCGCTTACCCAGATGCAAGAGTCTGTAGCAAACTGCTCTCCACCGAAGATCTTGCTCTTCACGACGGAGTAGAACTCCACCTCGCCCTTCACGCCTTCGTGATCATCAGCTCGTCCGGCAAGAGCCAGAAGGGCAACGGAAGGGTCGCTTGTGCCGCGCTTCTCTGTCTTGTAAGTGCCTGGTTCGTAAGGAGTAGAGTAGCGAACCTTGAAAGAGAGTCGTCCCTTCTTGGAAGCTGACAGGCGGACGATGATCATGTTGTCAACAAAGCTGGCGAAGGCTTCTCGCGTGTAAGTGACGCCATCAACAGTAAACTGCGTAGAGGCGAGAGCATCAGATATGTTCAGCTCGCGAGAGTATTTTGTCTTGGAGTGCTTGGCTATCTGAGCGAGGTCGTTCTCGGCATCGTATCCCTTGATGTCAAAGTCAAGATGGAGAGATCCTACCGTCTGATAAGCCATGCCGTTAGGACCAGGCGAACAGATTGACGAGCCGCAGAGCTGCTGTGCCTCTTCGTTGCGACCTTCGAAGATGAGCTGACGGATGCGCTCAAGAGAGTCCTTGGCGTTCATGTTCACATTGTTGTGAGGACCACCCGTCCAGATGCTCTCCTCGTTGAGTTGGAGCTCTTCATGGGCGATGCCGCCAAAGACCATTGCGCCGAGACGGCCGTTACCGATAGGGAGTGCCTCCTCCCAATAGGATGCAGGCTTGTTGTACCATAGCTTCAGCGGTTTGGCTGGGGTAGGCGTGTTCTTGTTGTCGGCAAAGGATAGGGCTGGGATCAGCATGCCGACCATCAGGAGTATAAGGGAAAGCTTTTTCAAGGATTTATGATTTTTGATGGATGATTTATGATTTAAGCCCTGCCGAGAACGGCAGGGGATAGTCTGGGATGCCGAGAACGGCAGTGGGGCTTTTATCCTACGGTTCCTTCGAGGCTTACGGAGAGGAGCTTCTGAGCTTCCACGGCAAACTCCATAGGAAGTTTGTTGAGCACTTCCTTGGCATAACCGTTGACGATGAGACCTACAGCCTGTTCCATCGGAATGCCGCGCTGCTGGCAGTAGAAGAGCTGCGCTTCGGAAATCTTGCTCGTAGTGGCTTCATGCTCAACGACGGCAGAGTCGTTGTGGATGTCCATGTAAGGGAAGGTGTGAGCACCACACTGGTCGCCCAGAAGGAGGGAGTCGCATGAAGAGTAGTTTCTGGCACCTTCAGCCGTGGATGCAGCACGGACAAGTCCTCGGTAGGAGTTTTGTGAATGTCCGGCTGAGATACCTTTTGAGATTATCGTGCTCTTGGTGTTCTTTCCGATGTGCAACATCTTTGTGCCCGTGTCAGCCTGCTGATAGTTGTTGGTCACAGCAACAGAGTAGAACTCTGCCACGGAGTTGTCGCCGCGCAGTATGCATGAAGGGTATTTCCATGTGATGGCAGAGCCTGTCTCTACCTGTGTCCAAGAGAGCTTTGAGCCTACGCCGCGGCAGTCGCCACGCTTAGTCACGAGATTGAGCACGCCGCCCTTTCCGTTCTCGTCGCCCGGATACCAGTTCTGCACGGTAGAGTATTTTACCTCGGCACGTTCCTTGACTACGATTTCCACGATTGCAGCATGCAGCTGATTCTCGTCGCGCATAGGAGCCGTGCAGCCTTCGAGATAAGAGACGTAGGCATCATCGTCGGCAATGATGAGAGTGCGCTCAAACTGACCTGTGTTGGCAGCATTTATGCGGAAATAAGAGGACAGTTCCATTGGAGAGCGAACACCCTTCGGGATATAAACGAAGGAACCGTCGGAGAATACCGCTGAGTTCAGTGCTGCGAAGAAATTGTCCTTGTAAGGCACAACAGAGCCGAGATATTCTTTTACCAGTTCAGGATGGTTCTGGATAGCCTCGCCAATGGAGCAGAATATGATGCCCTTCTCAGCGAGCTTCTCTTTGAACGTAGTCTTGACAGAAACGGAGTCCATGATGGCATCGACGGCAACGCCACTGAGAGCGAGACGCTCCTCAAGAGGAATGCCAAGCTTGTCGAAGGTCTTCATGAGCTCTGGATCAATGTCGTCGATAGACTTTGGTCCTTCCTTCTTCTGCGCGAGCGGGTCGGCATAGTAAGAGATAGCCTGATAATCAATTTCAGGCATCTGAAGGTGTCCCCATTCAGGCTGCTCGAGAGTCTGCCAATAGCGGAAAGCCTTCAGGCGGAACTCCAGCATCCAGTCAGGTTCGTTCTTCTTGGATGAAATGATTCGTATGATGTCTTCGTTGAGACCCTTGTCGATGATTTCCGTATAGACATCGGTGGTGAAGCCGTGCTCATACTTCTTTTCGGCAACCTCTCTGACGAAGGCGTTTTTTTCTTCTTGCATTTTCTTTTATCTTTATAGGGGAGGACAGCCAAGTATGGCTGTCCTTTATGGCTATTATAAGGTGGGCTTCTATTGTTCCGCAGTTCTCTTAACACCTTCAGGCAGGAGAACCTTTGGCTCGTAGCCAAGTTCGCGCTGAGCCGGAGTGATGTCGCACATCCAGTTGCGCTGCTTGAGGATGTTGTATTTGTCCTTGTTGAGCGCAGTCATCTGCTTTGTCAGTTGACCGAAATATTCGCCGCAAGTGGTGACAATCTTCAGTATCCAAAGCGGAGCCTTGATGCGTAGAACATGCTTCACGCCAAGCTCCTTGATGATGAGGTCGGAGAAGTCGGTGGAAGAATAGTTCTGACCGTCGGAAAGGAAATAAGCTCTGCCCACGCAATCCTTTTCAAGAGCGAGGAAGACGGCTTGAACGACGTCGCTGACATAGACGAAGGTGATGACCTGCGGCTTGTAGCCAACGGCAAAGTCAGAATGCTTCTTGATGGAATCGAACATCATGTAGTAGTCCTTCTCACGAGGTCCATAGACACCCGTTGGGCGGAGTATGACGTAAGGGAAATCCTTTTGGCTGCGCAGATACTGCTCAGCTTTCAGCTTGCTCTCGCCATAAGCCGTGTTTGGCTGCGGAGTGTCATGCTCGGTAATCGGCTCGTACGGCTGATCTTCCTTGATGGCACCGAAGATGCTGAGGCTGCTGATGAAGACGAAGCGCTTGAGATTATGCTGTGTCTCGCGGATGGCATCGATGAAGTTCTTCGTGCCGTCAGTATTTATGCGGAAGAAGTCCTGCTTGTTGAGGCATTTCGTTGCGCCGGCAGCATGAACGATGTAATCGAACTCATGCTGTGAAAGTACTTCCACGAGCTGCTCCTTGGAGGAGAGATTGAGCTCAAGCTTCTGGATGCGCTCATCAGAGATGTACTTAAGCGAGCTCGTCTTTCTTATGGCAGCGAATGTTTCAAAGCCACGGTTTACGGCTTCTTCGCAGATGAAACTGCCGATGAAACCTGTGGAGCCTGTGATAAGGATTTTCATTCTTTCGGTTTGGGGATTTTTAGTTTTGGTAGTGATATACATGATGTCCTTTTACTTGTAGGGCGAGGATTTGGCTTTCCCTTCGGCCGCCGAGCTAAACCTTCCGAGCCGTTTCAGCCGCTTAAAACCTGAATTGCGGCTCAGTAAACTTCGCCCTACATCTGCATGAGAGTGCGGATGTCAGTGCCCTCTTCAAACGCAGAACGGCCGTCAAGACCTTCATCGGAAATCTCAATGAGGAAGTTGACGAGAATCTTCTTTGGATTGAACTTCTTTACGAGGTTGTATGCTGCGCGCATTGTGCCGCCAGTGGCGAGGAGGTCGTCATGAAGGAGGACAACATCGTCTTCTGTGATGGCATCGCAGTGGATTTCAATAGTGTCTTCGCCGTATTCCTTAGCGTATGTTTCCTTGACAGTTTCAGCAGGAAGCTTGCCTGGCTTGCGGCAGAGTACCACACCTGCACCCAAACGAACGGCAAGAGCGGAAGACATTACGAAGCCGCGGCTTTCAATGCCGACAATCTTTGTGATGCCTGCGTCTTTGTACATTTCGTACAGTTCGTCGGTGATTATCTTGATACACTCTGCATCCTTGAAGAGAGTGGTAACGTCGCGGAAATTGATTCCCTTGATTGGGAAATCAGGAATAGAACGGAGGTTCTTTAAGAGGACTGGGTTGTTCATATTTTTTTATGTTTTTTACTCTGTTATTATCAGCTTGTGTTCGCCACGGATCGTGGTGGCGAAGATGAATGTGGAGCCGCCATCTTTGAGCTTTAGCCGCTTGCGGAGGGCATCGGCAGAGAGCGGGAAGTTCCTTATCGAGATGTTCGCCTGACTGATGCCGCTGAGAGCTGTCTTCAGTTCCTTCTTGTTCATAGAGCAAATGGTTCTGACGGCAAACTGTTTCCCAGGGAAATCCGAAACCTCTTTGTCGGAGAAAAAGAGGTGGGAGTTGCGGTCGGCAGGATGAACTCCGTAACGCCTTGTGATGAAATCCCAGCATCCAGCCTTCATAACCGAAGTGTTTGGAAGAAGGAGGAAAGCGGTGTCGTCCGTCGAGGCCCGTGATGTCGCGGTAATGCCCGATGGAGAACCATCGGGGATAATCTCAATAACGCTGTTGTCGTTTTTGCAGAAGAGCTGGGTCTCTGGTTGCGGAATGCGCTGAAGTTCAACGAGGAGAAGGAGTTCCTTACATTCGTTCTTGACAGAAACGATGTGAACCTCCGCTACGTTTGCTCCGCATTTCTCAATGTCTTCCACAGCCTTGTGCCAGTCGAGCATTGGCGAAAGCTTTAGGAAAAGCAGCGTGCCCAGTTCCCTCAGTTGTGGCATGAGCGAGATTACGTCAGGAGTGCAGTCGCTTATGGCGAATGTTCGTGCTCCCGATTCAGAGCGACGGGCTGGGTCAATGAAGAACAGCGTCTTTTTCCCGTCTTTCTCCTTCTTGCTTGAAGAATTTTCTTTCTCGCCTGAAAGATCCTCCTTTTCGCCTAAATCCTGCCCGAGAATGCTTTCCGCCTCAGAGTTTAACACCTCAGCATTACGGATGCCGAGAGTATGGAAGTTCTGTCGGGCAATCTCGCAGAGATCTGCGTTGCGCTCAACGTAAACAGCCTCATTGAAATGCGCTGCGAGAGCCATAAAGTCTATTCCGAAACCGCCAGTGAGGTCAGTCAGTCTGCTTGGCAGTGAGGACTTTCCTTCTTGCTGACGAGAAGCATAGTCAAGAAGAAGTTCTGCCTTATACTCAGCAGTCGTTTCCGAAGAACATTGTTCAACGGAAAGATGTACAGGAAAGACGATGTCTGGATTCGCCGCCAACAGTGGGAGTTTGTTTTTTGCCCGCTGTCTGCCGTCAATCTGCTGAAGAGCATAGTGCAAGTCAACATCGGCACTGGGCTTTGTCAGTGCCAGTCGTCTAACGTCGTCAGAAAGATGCTCGCGGATGAAGAGCTTTGTTTTTTCTGCTGACGTTTCAGAGATTTGTTGTTTTGCGGATTCTATGATCAGACAGGTTTGAGATTAGACAATTACGCCGCAAATTTACTGAAAATTTATAAAAAAGAGAAATAATCGGCAGAAAAGCGTTGATGTAGGTAGTGTTTTATTGTGTTATATCTTATTAATGTGTCACAGAAGAAGCCCTTTAAGGGTGAAATTGGTGCGAAAAGGATACTCTCCATGCCAATAATGCAATGAGTAGATAGACGAAGAAAACCTGTGGGAGAGAGAGGTATAATTCCCTGATGGAAGAGTAGGGGAGGGAGGCTATGAAGTGGACGGAGGAGTTCATCAGCGAAGCCGTCATGCTGAGGGCTTGCTGACAGTAGGAGTGAAGGTCAGCAAGGAACGTGACACCTTCTGTCAGCATTCCTATACCAGCATTCATAAGTGCTACGAGTATGGTAATGACAGAGAACAGAAGGATGATTGTTGCGAAGAGTCCGATGAAGATGTTTGAGAGAAGGAAGTATGTAGGAAACTGCCCGAAGTGGTAGAGTATCAGAGGCAGAGTGCCAAGCTGTGCCGCTAAAGAGATGAAGAGGATGTTGAAGAAATACGAGAAAATGATGCCTTTGTTGAGAAGGAAATAGTACATCTTTTCACGGAAGAGTTGCGTGCTTCCGACTATGAAGAAAACGGAAGTGAAGGAAAGCTGAAAACCAACGTCGTAAAGACTCTGCGGCGAGAAGAGGAGAATCAGGAATGCAGCAGTGAAGAGTGTGCTTAGCGTATTCGTAATCCTATTGACAGAATCAGCTAAAATCATTATAGTCAGCATGATAGCCACACGGAGAAGCGAGATGGGAGAGCCAACGAGCAGCGTGAACGACCAGACGAAGAACAGCTTTATCACAGCCGCCTTCTTTTTGCTCATGCCGAGAAGGAATAGGGAGATAATGCTTAGGAGAATGCTGACGTGAAGTCCGGAGAGTGCAAGTACATGGGAAACTCCCGCAGAAGAATAGTCCGTTTTTGTCTGAGGAGAGAGTTGTGATCTGTCGCCAAGAACCATTGCCGACACTATGGCAGCGTCCTGACTCTGCGTGCTGTCAGGACGAAGATAAGACAGAAGACGTGAACGAAGAGACTGAATACCCCGGGATAGTTGATTGTCTTCCATATCAATGAAAGTCGTAGCCGCATAGCCGTGACGACGAAGGTAGAGAGCATAGTCGAATCTCTTAGAAGAGAAGAAATTCTTCGGCTTGTTCCAACGGGAAGTGCAGGTTATTGTGTCGCCTTCATGAAGCCGTTCTGTAGAGCGAATGTAGGCTTTGAGCTTATATTCTTTGGAGAAAGAAGTGGTTAGGAGGTCGCATTCCTGTTTATCTTTGGTAGTATGCCTCGGAGTATTGCTGATGACGGCAGAATAATGAAGCGGTTGCTGCGGAAAAGAGTGCTTCCTTGAACGCCAGTCAAGGCTCATGGTCAGAGAGCCGAGGAACATGGCGGAGGTAAGGATCATGACGGAAGAGACGGTGGCATTCTTGCGCTGGATAAAGCTGCAGAATAAACTCAATGCGAGACACAATGCCCAACAAAAAGGCATTGCCTCAACCTGACGCAAATGGTCGGCCAAGGCAATGCCTATGCACAGAAATAATAATATTCGTGGAATTGGATATTGTGTCATTTCTGCTTATTTGTGAATCTCGATTACAGGAACGGAATTTAAGCCCGATTCCATAAGCTGCCAATGAGCATAGCCTGTTTTCTTGTAGTCGAGATCTACGAGGTTGATTTCCTTGTACTTTCGCCAAGGAATGCCTTTACGGTCAAGAGCAGCAATGCGGTTGGCAGGGAGATTTGTTACTTCCACCTCAAGAGTGTTGCAGCCTGAGTGGAGGAAGTCTGTTACGTCAAGCTTGAAAGGAACAGCCCAAAGTGTTCCAGCACATTTGCCGTTGATGGTTACGCGAGCACTCTCGCGGACATCACCGAGATTTAAGATCAGGCGATTTGATGATTTGAGCATTTCTGGCTCAATGTCAATATTTACGGTGTAGATACCGCTGCCAGCGAGAGAGTCAAGCTGGGCGTCGCCAAGTTCTGTCCAAGAGCAAGGTCGATTGATGAGCGTGTCTTTTTTGAGTGTTGGGAAAGAGATTGTCCAATCCTTGTCAAGGACAATCTTTTCGCCAGTAGGCTCAAGAATCTTGTCTGTAACCTGAAGAGCAGGAGCAGAAGATGCTTTGCTGTAAGTTTGGAGAATACAAGATTCGCCCGATTCAAGATGGAGATAAACCTGAGTCTTACCATCCTGCTTGCGAGTGATGGCTTTCTTGACCTCGCCGTTCATCGGGTTGAACCATGCAACCTCCTCAGCGTCAACGCCAAGAGAGATCCATTCGCTTACACCTTTGTCCTGAAGAGAAGAGATGAAGTAGTGATAGCCAGTGTCGTTCTTGCGACGGATGGCAGAAAGACCGAACTTAGTCTTCATTTCCTCAGGAACAGCATTGAGGGCAGAGAGTGAAGAAGCGCAGTACTTAGGCAGCTGCTTTGCAATCTTCTTGAAAGCCTTGCGACGAGCTTTGAGGTCGCCGAAGCCAGGAACGTCTTCTGGGAACTGGTCAAGGAAAACGATTGTAGCGCCCTGCTTAGAGAGGTCGAGAAGCTTGGCAAGAACGTCGTGCGGCATAAGCTTTGCACCAGGAACCACAAGGCCTTTGTATTCAGTGCCACCTTCTGTGCGAAGCATTCCGTTTTGGAAGGTAAGCGTACGGATGAAATTGTCCGAGATGTAATCGCAGTCGTAACCTTGCTTTACGATGGAATTGATGGAAGCGATGAACTTTGGAGCGAGTCGGTCCATCTTATGAATGTCAAACATAAGAAGTCCGCCGCCGTTCTCCTGCCACATATCATATATAGGTACGTACACGAGGAAGTCGTTGTCAGGTTGTCCCATCTGCATGAACGACTGGCAGCGAGTGATGTATTTACACATTTCTGGAGCATCTTTCCAGATAGAGTTCGTAGGAGACATGTCAACAGAAGCATAGAACTTCCATCCTGGCCATGGATCGTCCTTAGGCGAATAGCATGTGCCGTGGAAATACATGTGGTTGATGCCGGCAGTCATGAAGAGGTCAATCTCAGGCTTACACTGTGAGAGAGAGGTGCGGAAATGCTCGGTAAGCCATGTGAAAGATTCAGAAGAAGTGAGATTCTTGCCAGAGATGTGAGCGGCAGATGAGGCGTATTTCAGCATGGAAAGATCAGAATAGTTCTTGCGAACAAGAGAATCTTGACGCAGATTCTTAATGCCAAACTGTGACAGTCCGAAACCCTCACATTCAGGGATGTCCACCGCAGCGTAAATGTCGATGAGGTTGCCTGGAGAACCGTGAGCCTGATTACGTGTAACAGTACCATGCTCATGAGCCCAAGAAGTCCAAGTCTTGGTGAAATTCTCAAGGAGAAGTTCGCCGAGAGTCTGGCGATAATCAGAAATTATTCTGCGGCTTTCGTCAGAGTTTTCGTCAACGGCTATTGCCTTTGCCGCTTCGCTCTTGCTGTCGAAAACCTTGCGCAAAAGGTCGTTGTACTTTGCTAAATCATAGCCCCTACGCTTCTTGAATTCGTCAAAGAGAGCAGGTGTCCAACTTGCACCGTAAACCTCGTAAGAATCATTAAAGAAATTGTGCGGATAGCGGGCTCCTGATTCAGCGAATGCTTTAGTGAAGCGGTCAAGATAACGCTCAACAGCCTGCTTGCTGAAATGGTCAATAACGAAACCTTCTCCTCCGGGAGCAGCACGCTTAACCTTCTGTTTAGTCTTGCCTACGATGAGCTTGCCGTCCTGGTCAAAGTCGGCTTTGCAGGCAGCATCTTCCAGGGAGACCAGCGGTCCTCCGAAAGGCCATCCTGTGCCAGTGTTCATGTCTATCTTCAATCCCACCTTGTCGCCCTTTGCGTTTAGGAAACTGAGAATCTGCATCCATCTTGGAGAAAGGAACTGGATGTCGTTAGCTTCGTTCTTCTGAACACCGTAGATAGGAGTTATTTCAAGTCCTCCAAGTCCTGCCTTGGCATATTCGTCAAGGAGGTAGTCAAGGTTCTGCTCATCTACAGCACTGCCAAGCCACCACCAGCGGCTGAAAGGTTTTGCTTCGGGTGCTGCTGTTGGCCATAACGACTGCTGGGCAGATGATGAAATGCTCATGAAGAGAGCGAAAAGGAGAGTGAGGGATTTAAGGGTTCTCATCATTAGTGAAGGTTAGAGGAGTTTGTTTTATCATTGAATAGTTAACTTATTTCACAGCTTCCAGGATTTTCTCAACAGATTGCTGTATCTTATCATAGCTGTCCAGGAGGGTAACGTCGATGATGTGCTTTGCTTTGTTGTAGAATTTCTCGCGCTGCTGGAGCTGTTCGGAAATGAAGGCTTTCGTTTCCTCTGGTGTTTTGTCCTTGAGGAGTGGTCGTTCAGTCTTTCCCATCTGAAGATGGGTGAAGAGAACGTCTGGCGAGCACTTCAGGTAGATGGTCTCACCCTGCTCGTTGAGGTACTCCATGTTATCAAAGAAACAAGGAGTACCACCACCACAGGATATTATGACGTCTTCAAACTCTGCCACTTCATGAAGCAGAGCCTGTTCTATCTTGCGGAAGCCTTCTTCGCCTTTCTCGGCGAAGATGTTGGAAACGGTGGTGCGGTAGCGTGACTCAATGTACCAGTCAAGGTCATAGAACATCATGCCAGTCTTCTTTGAGAGCTGATGACCGACAGTGGTCTTGCCTGCACCCATGTAGCCTATGAGGATTATTCGTTTCATGACATTATTTATTTATAACCTCCATGCACTCTTCGTAAGTGAGGTTTTCGGCATTCTGCTGCTGCGCCTTTGTCAGACGGAAGTTCTTGCCGCCGTAAGCAAGGTAAATGCCGTATCTACCTGTGCGCACTTCGAGTTTCTTGTCTTCCTCGAAAGTCTTGACAACCTTCTTCTCTTCAGCCTTCTGCTTCTCCTCAATGAGGCTGATGGCATCTTCGAGAGTGAGAGACATTGGGTCTGTACCCTTAGGAATGGAAGTGTATTTCTTGTTATGGAGAACGTAAGGTCCGAAACGACCTGTGCCGATGCTTACGACCTTGCCCTCGTACTTACCGAGTTCCTTCGGAAGTTCAAAGAGTTTGAGAGCGTCCTCAAGAGTGAGCTCGTTCATCGTCATGCCGGCAGGAAGCTGTGCGAATGAAGGCTTATCCGACTCGCTTGCTGCGCCAAGCTGTACGACAGGACCGAAACGACCGATCTTTACGAATATAGGTTTGCCAGACTTAGGGTCAATGCCGAGTTCGCGTTCGCCTACCTTGTGCTCGCTGTGAGTGCCCATGGCAGCTTCCACGTCCTTCTCGAAATCCGTATTGAAAATCTGTATAGATTCAAGCCACTCTGATTTACCCTCAGCGATGGCGTCAAAGTCCTGCTCAACCTTTGCAGTGAAGTTATAGTCGAGGATGTTTGGGAACTGGTCGATGAGGTAATCGTTTACGATAGTACCGATGTCGGTTGGCATGAGTTTACCCTTCTCAGAACCCGTCTTTTCCTTCTTTGTTGTAGAAGTAATCTTCTCGTTCTTGAGAGTGATGAGATTATATTCTCGCTCAAAAGCAGGCTTGTCGCCCTTCTGAACGTACTCGCGCTGCTGGATTGTAGAGATTGTAGGAGCGTAAGTTGATGGACGACCGATGCCAAGTTCCTCAAGCTTGTGGACAAGTGAGGCTTCAGTATAGCGGATAGGACCTTGAGAGTAGCGCTGTGTGGCAGTGATCTCCTTGCGATAAAGTGCATCGCCGACAGCCATTTGTGGCAACATGTTTGACTCGCTATCCTGCTTGCTGTTGTCATCATCGTCAACGCTTTCGCGGTAAACCTTCAGGAAGCCGTCGAAAACGATTACTTCACCGTCTGCCACGAAACAAGCATCAGAGTTGCTGATGGCAATGTTCACAGTAGTCTTCTCAAGCTCAGCATCAGCCATCTGTGATGCTATTGTGCGCTTGCGGATAAGTTCGTAGAGTCTCTTTTCAGAAGCGTTTCCGTCGATATCTGTCTTATCCATGTATGTTGGACGGATAGCCTCGTGAGCCTCCTGTGCGCCTTTAGCGTTAGTGTGGAACTGGCGCACTTTACTGTACTCCTCGCCATACTGCTCGATAATCTCCTTTTTGCTCGCATTGAGACAGAGGCCAGAGAGGTTTACGGAGTCGGTACGCATGTAAGTTATGTCTCCATGTTCGTAGAGGTGCTGTGCAATGAGCATTGTCTGCGAAACAGTGTAGCCGAGCTTGCGGGCAGCTTCCTGCTGGAGGGTAGAAGTGGTAAAAGGTGGTGCCGGAACACGCTTCATAGGCTTTTTCTGTACATCGGCAACTGAGAAGTCTGCGTCCTTGCAGAGCTCGAGGAACTTCTCTGCCTCTTCCTTTGTAGAGAAGCGGCGGTCAAGGTATGCCTTTACGAACACCTTGCTCTTTTCGCCTAAAGCGAAGACAGCCTGAATGCGATAATAAGGTTCGCTCTTGAAAGATGTGACCTCGCGTTCGCGCTCAACGATGAGACGCACGGCAACACTCTGCACACGACCGGCAGAAAGAGCCGGCTTAACCTTGCGCCAAAGTACAGGAGAGAGTTTGAAACCAACCAGACGGTCGAGTACACGACGAGCCTGCTGAGCATTCACGAGGTTCATGTCGAGAGTGCGTGGTGATTCTATTGCTTCAAGGATGGCATTCTTCGTAATTTCATGGAAGACGATACGCTTGGTCTTTTCCTTATCCAGTTTGAGCACTTCGCAAAGGTGCCAAGAGATGGCTTCTCCTTCGCGGTCTTCATCGGATGCGAGCCAGACCTGTTCGGCCTTCTTCGCGTTTGCGCGTAAATCAGAAACAACCTTTTTCTTGTCTTCTGGGATTTCGTAGTCGGGCATGAGTGTTTTCTCGTCAAGTGAGATGCCCTTCTTTTTCAAGTCGCGGATGTGACCGTAGCTTGACATAACCTTGAAATCGTTTCCGAGGAAACGCTCGATGGTTTTAGCCTTAGCAGGGCTCTCCACGATAACTAAGTTCTTCTGCATATTTCTTCTGTATTCAGTTTTCTTTTTCGGTTTTGGGCTGCAAAATTATTACTATTTTTTGGCTTACACATTATTATATAGGAAAAAATTGCTAAAAAATCAAAAAAAGTGATTTATGTGTGTTTTTTTGCGGAAAATACGTATTTCTTTTGTTTTTCTCTTACTTATTAGTAATTTTGCAGCATGAAACGAGTATTTTTAACCCTAATCCTTTCGATTCTTACCCTTTCAGGCTTTGCACAGAAGGCAAATGGCCCAGTAAAAGTGAACCTTTGGCAGAATGGTGCCCCAAACGATAACGGTGACGCGCGCGATACCGCGCAGGTGTTCATTTATTTTCCTGAGAAAAGCAATAATAAAGGCAGGGCAATAGTCATTTGTCCTGGAGGAGGCTATACTCATCTCTCTATGCAGAACGAGGGACACCAGTGGGGAGAGTTCTTCCAGGGACTTGGTTATACTGCCGTCGTGCTGAAGTACCGAATGCCGCACGGCAATCCTCAAGTACCTATTTCGGATGCGGAGGGAGCAATGACACTGGTTCGCGCAAATGCTGCCCAGTGGGATATAAGAAATGACAATGTCGGCATCATGGGCTTTTCTGCCGGCGGTCATCTGGCTTCAACCATTGCTACGATGAGTCGCGGACAGGCTAAGCCTGATTTCCAGATACTTTTCTATCCGGTCATCTCCATGATGGAAGGACTCACTCATCAGGGTTCTTGCGTTAATCTTTTAGGTAAAGCACCTTCAAAACGCCTGCAGAGACAGTACAGTACTGACGTGCAGGTTTCACGCGTTACTCCGAGAGCATTCATCTGTCTTGCAGACGATGATCAGGGAGTCCTTCCTGTTCACGGAAATAGCTATTACACAGAACTTTACAAGCACGATGTTCCTGCATCATTGCATATTTATCCAAAGGGAGGTCATGGCTTTGGTATGCGCCAGTCATTCCCTTACCATGTTGAAATGATTCTGGAACTGAAAGCGTGGTTGAGCAGTTTTTAGGAATCCCAGCAGACCTTCCCTCTGCCCCTTCCTTACAGGACGGGGAGGGATATGTCTTGCGGGATTATTGGAAACTGTGCGCGCAGCTAAATTGTAAATTATTACATTTTCTTCTTGGTTTCCGGGTACATCTCGTCCCACCATTCACCGTCGTCTTTCAGCCACTTAGCAAACCACGCCATGAACGTGTTTTGCCAATTCATCAGTCGTGAGTAGTTTTCTACGTGATGACCTTCCTGCTGGAAAGTCACGTAAGCTGTTGGCTGTCCAAGAAGACGGAGGGCGGTGAACATCTGCGAACTCTCAATAGGCGGTACGTTGCGGTCGTCAGTACCGTGTGTGAAAAGCAGAGGAGTCTTAATCTTCTGTACATTGAAGAGAGGAGAACGGTCAACATAAAGTTCCTTGTTTGCCCAAGGATATGTTCCTGGCATACTTACCTGAGAGTAAGTGTAGCCCCAATAGCCGAATCCCCAGTAAGAGGCATGGTTGGAGATACCGGCATGACTCCAAGCGGCAGAGAACATATCAGTCTTTGTCTGCAGATACATTGTCATGAAACCACCGTAAGAAGCACCGAAACTACCCATCTTCTTCTCGTTTACATAAGGATGAGCAGCGCAGAAAGCCTTGGTGCCTTCGATGATGTCCTGTGTCTGAGGATCACCGGCGGTGTTGCTGTGCCATGAGGCAAATTCCTGACCGAAACCAGAGCAGCCACGTGGCTGCAGGATATAAACGATGTAGCCTTGTGAAGCAAGTGCAGGGAATGAGTAAGACGTTGAGAAATAGCGACTTACAGGTGAGCATCCTCCATAGTAATAAACAAGGAGCGGATACTTGCCCTTTTCTGCTTTCTGCTCATCAAAACCAGGAGGCAACAGGTAACAGCCGGTTATCTCGTCGCCGTTAGAGTTTGTGAAATTGAAGTCGTGGCAAGTAGCCATGGCATAGTCTGAAAGCTCGCGCTTGTGAATATCCTCTATGAGAGTGGTTTTCAGCGTCTTTGTGTTCAACCAGTAAGTCTTTCCGAAGTCAACGATACCCGATGCGCCTATGCCGATGAGAGGAGCGTTGTCTGCAAGATAGAAGCTGTTGATGCAATCAGAAGGAATGTCAACCTGCTTAATCTTATTTGTCTTAGTATCAAGCTGATAGAGACGGATGTAATCCTTATCTTGAGCAGAGAAATAGATGTTGTTGTCGTAATTGCTCCACTCGTATTCCTCAATAGAAGGATTGAAGTTCTTTGTCACAGGTACAATAGCTCCCTGCTCTTTTTCAATAGCCTTGTCGATGTCAAGGATGTAGAGCTGGTAGTCATACATGTTAGGATACTTGTCCTTTGGCAGTACGCAGCCTATGCGATCGCCGAACTCTGGAGATGCTTTTATGGCAAGTTTCTTGCCGTCAGGTGAGATGGCTGATCCAGCGAGGAATCCGTCCTTGGCAATCAGCGTGTCAGTCTTCATTGTCTGAAGGTCGAGACGGAGAAGCGTAGAGTAAGACGTTGGACGCATAGTCTCAATGTCTTCTGTATTCACTGCGAGAATAATGTATCTGCTGTCACTACTGATGTCATTTAGCCATAGGGCACGGTTTCCGTAGGTTATCGGAGTGGTCAGACCTGTTTCAAAGTCGAAAAGTTCAAGCTGCGTACGGTCTCTCCAACCAGGCACACGGTCTTCCGGGTGAAGATAGAGGTGCTTATTGTCGTCGGCTTTAGGACCCTCTATGCGCTTTGAGATTAAAGCCTGCTTGTGATTTGGCAGGATGGTGGCACGGTCCTTTGGCATCTTCTTGCAGACGATAGTTTCTTGAAGTGTTTTTGCGTCAACGAAGATCAGCTGCTTGCCTTCTTTTGTGTCGTTGTATTTGTAGAAAGTGTGGAGTTCGGAAGGAGTCCAACTGATTGATTTTGTGGTAGAAAGGATGACGC
Organism: Prevotella sp.; assembly: GCA_045600885.1. GTDB lineage: Bacteria > Bacteroidota > Bacteroidia > Bacteroidales > Bacteroidaceae > Prevotella. The sequence goes on along the minus strand of JAZRYU010000161.1, from coordinate 48,400 downwards.
GATTGCTCTTTGTCTCCTTGAGAATGTAGGTCCAGACGGTGCTGTTGTCTGGGAAACGCTGGCGGTCAATCTGGATGTAATAAAGTCCGTCGTTGGAAGGCCTGATGTATGATGTACCCTTAGCTTTCACGCCAGCTTCGGCAAAGTAGGTTGCACTTCCTTGACCGGAAACTTCTTTTGCCGATGGAGCAATGGTTATGTCGCTCTTAGACTCGATGCTTACTATGGCAGTGTCAGCCTCGTTAGGCATGGAGAGATACTTTATTACGACCTCATGAGTGCGTGGAGAAAGGGATAATTCTGTGTCGGCAGACTGTTCCTTGTCGTCCACGAAGAGTTTGTAGTTCTTCAGTTTGCTGATGTTTATCTTTGCCTTGGCAAATGAAGTGTTGGAAATCGTGGTGTAAAGGAGGTTGAGGGTAGGAACTTCACCTTTGTTAGTCGGAAGAACGGAGTCAACGCTTTGAGTCGCTTTCTTGGCAATCTCAAGGTTGAGAGCAGAGGAAAGCAATGATTTCTGGTCAAACTTCTTATTGTCAACAGTTACGGAGTCAATCATGGCTGGTTGAGTCATGACGTAAGGTCCTGCGTAACGGAAACTTTCTATCTTCTGACTTTGTGCAGAAGCAGAGGTGAAAGCACTGGCAAGTAGCAGCGCGCTAAGGATTTTTTTCATTCTACAGAGGATAGTAAATGTTTTAGAATGCTGCAAAGTTAGTAATTTATTCGGAAATGAGAAACAAAAAAGGAAAAATAAATCTTTTGCGGAAGAAATTAAAAAACTCATCACTCGTCACAAATCGCTGTAACATTCTGATAATCAGTGGTATATAGTGTGATGAGTGTGTGATGAGTCTCGTCACATTTTATGCGATAAAATGAAAGTGTGACGAGTTGTGATGAGTTGTGACGAGTCGTTAACGACTCGTCACGGTGTTAATATACTGATTATCAGGAGGTTATCGGTGGTTTGTGATGGGTGACGAGTAAAAGCCATTTCCGTTCAGTTTTCCTAAGGTTTATGCTCGCTAATCCTTAGGGAAATAAAAATATTCCTTAGGGATAATTGATCATTTCTGCTTCTGTTTTTCAAATATAAACAAATGGAATGTGGGGATTGGAGAATGGGAGAAGGGGTGATTTTTTTAAGGAAAATCAATAAAAAAGTAAATAAAGTGGAGTAAAGTGGGGGAGTGTGGAGAAAAATTCCTAATTTTGTAGGCAAAATCATTAAAAACATCACTAAGATTTACAAAGTAAATGAGATTTACCGGAAACATAGAAGCAAAACTTGACGCAAAGGGACGCGTTTTTCTCCCTTCAGCATTCAGAAAGGTGCTGGAGCTGGCTCAGGAGGATGTGCTCTATCTGCGCAAGGATGATTTTGAGGATTGTCTCACCATCTTCCCTGGCAGTGTCTGGGACGAGCAGGTTGACAAGCTTCGTGCTTCCATGAATCCGTTCAATCGTCAGGACAGAAGTGTTTTCCGTACGTTCGTAAAGAACGTGGAAGAGGTGAAACTTGACGGTAACGGTCGTTTCCTCATTCCGAAGAAACTGCTGGAGGTGGCAGATCTCATTCAGTCCGTAAACTTCATCGGTGTCGATAATGTGATTGAAATCTGGAGTTCAGAGAAACAGGATGCTGTGGGAGAAGACGAGGATTATCCAAAATCTTTGCAGCAGATGATGAGTGGGGGGAATGCCAATGGTTGATACAGTCTATCATGTACCGGTGCTCCTCAACGAGAGCCTTGAAGGTCTTGACATAAAGGACGGAGGCGTCTATGTGGACGTGACGTTCGGCGGTGGAGGTCACTCGAAGGAAATCCTCAACAGACTTAAAGGAGGTAAACTTTACAGTTTCGACCAGGATAAGGATGCTGTGGCAAACTCAAATCCCTCGCCCCGATTCCAGTTCATAGCCTCGAACTTCCGCTATCTAAGAAACTGGATGAGATTCTATGGCGAGCTTGATGCTGAAGAAGAGAATCCGCAGGTTGACGGAATTTTGGCAGACCTCGGCGTTTCGAGTCATCATCTCGACGACGACTCACGCGGTTTCTCGTTCCGATTTGATTCGCCGATAGACATGAGAATGAATAAACGTGGAGGAAAAACAGCCGCAGACATTCTCAATGAATATGACGAAGAGCGCCTCGCGAACATTATTTATATATACGGCGAGGTTAAGCAGTCAAGGAAACTTGCTTCGCTCATAGTGAAACAGCGTATGCAGCAACCGTACAAGACGACGGGAGACCTGGTGAAGACTTGCGAGCAATGTCTGCCTCGCGAAAGAGCCAAAAAAGAGATGGCGAAAGTGTTTCAGGCACTGCGTATAGAAGTGAACCACGAGATGGATGCACTTACGGAAATGCTGGAAGCGGCGATAAAGGTGCTGAAGCCTGGAGGCAGATTGTCGGTGATAACTTACCACAGCCTTGAGGACAGAATCGTGAAGAACTTCATCAAGACAGGAAACGCGGAAGGCAAGCTGAAACAAGACCTCTTCGGCAGAGTGGAAGCCCCACTGAAAGCCGTGAATAGAAAACCAATACTGCCATCGGCAGAAGAACAAGAACGCAATCCGAGAAGCAGAAGCGCCAAGTTGCGCGTAGCTGTCAAGGAATAAATACAGGTAGAGAAATTACCACCAATAACAGAACATGGAACAAGACAACAAACCAACACTTCAGGATGCGATCAGATCGCAAGCGCGTGAGGACGAACGTCCTAATGCGGCAACGCAATCGCTGAAAAAGATTCTGGCAGGCGACTTCTTTACCACGGAAGGCGTTCGAGCGCAGATGTGGGTTATCCTGCTGATTGTTGTCTTCGTAATAATCTATGTAGCAATGCGTTACAATGTTCAACAGGACCTCATTAAGATAGACAATCTGAAGACCGAACTGCGGGACGCCAGATATAAGGCAAGTGCAGCACAAAGTCAGCTTATAGAGAAATCCCGAGAATCAAATGTACTGCAAATGCTGAAGAACGGACCCGACAGCGCGGTTCATGCTTCAAACCATCCACCGTACGAGATTCAGATTCCGGAAGAGTAGAAAGAAATTACGCAAACAACAATAAGAAACGAAGACTGAAAGTTCTTTTAAAACGAAACGAATTGAAATGAGTAGCATATTTGACAGAAAAAAGATATTACCACGCTTTAAAACAATAGCGTACCTGATGGTTCTCCTCGGTTTTGTAATCGTGGGAAAAGCAGCGTATATTATGGTTTCTGAGCACGACTACTGGACGAAGGTTGCGTCAAAGTTGAAGAAGGAAGGTGTTGAGACTAAGCCTCTTAGAGGAAATATCCTCAGCGACAAAGGCGAAATACTTGCCAGCAGTATGCCGGAATATTTGCTCCTTATGGACTTCAAGGCAGTAACGGATGCAGGCAACGACTCTCTCCTCATGGCAAGCGTTGACACTATCTGCAGCGGACTGCATGAGATATTCCCAGAGCGTTCGTTCGAGGAATTCAAGGAAGCGTTTTTGGAAGGACATGATGAGCAGAAGCGAAACTGGAAGATCTGGAATCGCCGTGTGTCTCACAACATTTACGCTCAGGTTCAGCAGCTTCCTGTGTTCAACCTCAATGCAAACAAGGGCGGCTTCCATGTAGAGGAGTTCAATGCCCGCCGCCATCCTCATGGTTCACTCGCAGGACGTACCATTGGCGACCTCTATGGTGCTAAGGACTCTGCAAAGTGCGGTCTGGAATACACTTACGATGCTGTCCTACGAGGCGAGAACGGTATTGTAAATCGTCAGAAGGTCATGAATAAATATCTCAGCCTTACCGTTAAGGAACCGGTTGACGGAGCAGACCTTGTAACGACTATAGACGTTGGTATTCAGGATATTGCAGAGCGTGCAATGCTTTCTGAACTTAAGGAAATAGACGGTGACGTCGGCGTGGTGGTTGTCATGGAGACAAAGACCGGCGACGTAAAGGCTATGGTGAATATGGCGAAACTCGCTGACGGAAACTATGCTGAGATAAAGAACAGCGCTGTTACCGACCTTCTCGAGCCAGGTTCCGTATTCAAGACAGCCTCAATGATGGTTGCTCTGGACGATGGCATGTGCGACACTACATTCATGGTTCATACCGGAAATGGAGTGAGAGACATGTACGGAGCAAAGATGCGCGACCATAACTGGATGACTGGCGGTTGCGGTTCTATCTCAATGGCAGGTGCAATGCGTAAGAGTTCAAACATCGGTGTGAGCTACATCATAGACCATTTCTATAAGAAGAATCCTGAGAAATTCGTGGAAGGACTCTATAGACTGGGTCTTCACGATGACTTGAAACTTCCTTTCCAGGGCTACGCAAAACCTAACATCCGTATGCCAGAGAGAAACGGTAAGGGAAAACTTACAAACTGGCCACTGACAACTCTCCCTTGGATGAGTATCGGCTACGAGACTCAGGTACCACCAATCTCAACAGTTACTTTCTATAATGCCATTGCAAATGGCGGAAAGATGATGCGACCACGTTTCGTGAAGCGCATTGAGAAGGAAGGCGAGGTTATTCAGGAGTTCCCACCAGAGGTGATGCGCGAACAGATAGCAAAGCCTCAGACAATAGAGAAGATGACCAAGATGCTGACCAGCGTGGTTAACGATGGAACGGGAAAGAAAGCCCGCTCAAAGCTCTTCTCCGTAGCTGGTAAGACCGGTACTGCCCAGGTGGCAAGCGGTGGTGGATATACCAGAAAGAACGGTAAGTACTACCTTATCTCTTTCTGTGGATTCTTCCCAGCAGAGGCACCACAATACACCTGCATCGTCTGCATCCAGAAGGGTGGAGCTGCATCCGGTGGTCTGATGTGCGGAAAGGTCTTCCATGAAGTATCTGAAGGCATTATGGCACAAGGTGTGAGATACAATACCGTAGAGGCAGAGGAAGGTTCAGAGGAAGCTTCTGCTCCCTACGTAAAGAACGGAAACATCAACGCTGCCGGCTATGTCCTTGAAGAACTCGGAATAAAGTCAGACAGCGATTTCCAGAATAGCTATAAGAAAACCGGCAGAAACATCTGGGGTGCTGCAAAGTCAACTCCAAAGTCTGTGGAACTGAAGAGCAACAAGGAAAATGCTATTACAGACAGCGTTCCTGATGTTTATGGCATGGGAGCACGAGATGCGGTCTATCTGCTTGAAAGCTGCGGCATGAAGGTTCAGCTGCAAGGTCGCGGAAAAGTTCAGAGCCAGAGCATTGCTGCCGGTGAAAAGATTAAAAAAGGTATGGTCTGCCATATCGTGTTAGGCTAAAACTATGATACTTAACCAACTGCTAACAAACGTAAAACCTATAGAAGTAGTAGGTTCTACAGATCAGGAAGTAACGGGCATCAACATTGATTCCCGCAAGATTGAAGACGGACATGTGTTTGTCGCTATGCGTGGCACACAGGTTGACGGACATACATTCATTGCCAAGGCAATAGAACTCGGAGCAAAGACAATCGTCTGCGAGGAAAAGCCTGCTGAACTCACAGAAGGAGTGACCTTCGTCGTGGTGAAGTCAACAGGCGACATCGTTGGCGAGATGGCAACACAGTTCTACGGCGATCCTTCCAGAAAACTGAAACTCTGCGGAGTGACAGGAACAAACGGAAAGACGACGATAGCCACTCTGCTCTTCAATATGTTCCGCCAGATGGGACATAAGTGCGGACTTCTCTCAACCGTCTGCAACTATATTGAAGACGAGGCTGTGCCTGCTAGCCACACTACTCCTGATCCGATAGAGCTCAACAAGCTTCTTGCCCGAATGGTTGAGGCAGGATGCGAGTATGCTTTCATGGAATGTTCTAGTCATGCCATAGAGCAGCGAAGAATCGGCGGATTGAGATTCGTTGGCGGATTGTTTACGAACCTCACTCAAGACCATCTGGATTACCACAAGACGATGGAGAACTACCGCGACGCCAAGAAGCTCTTCTTTGATACTCTGCCAAAAGACTCCTTCGCCATTACCAATGCTGACGACAAGAACGGCATGTTCATGGTTCAGAACTGCAAGGCTGAGGTGAAGACATATTCATATCAGCGCATGGCAGACTACAAGGCTCGCATCGTAGAATGTCACTTCGAAGGAATGTACCTTGAGATAGATGGTCAGGAAGTTGGTGTTCAGTTCATTGGCAAATACAATGTGTCAAACCTTCTCGCTGTCTATGGAGCAGCTCGTATGCTCGGCAAGACTCAGGAGGAAGTTCTCGTGGTTCTCAGCACATTGAAGAGCGTAAGCGGACGAATGGAGCCTATCCGTTCAAATGACGGTTGGACAGCCGTAGTAGATTATGCTCACACTCCAGATGCCATTGAGAATGTCTTGAAAGCCCTCAATGAGGTTGTTGATGGCAAGGGACAGGTGATAACCGTTTGTGGTTGCGGTGGTAATCGTGATAAGACAAAGCGTCCGCTGATGGCACAAGAAGCTGTTAAGCAGAGTGACCGAGTGATAATAACCTCAGACAACCCTCGCAACGAGGAACCTCAGGATATTATCAATGACATGCTTGCCGGACTAAACCAGCAGCAGCTGAAGAAGGTAATCTCAATCGTTGACCGTCGCGAGGCTATCAAGGCAGCCTGCATGATGGCTCAGAAGGGCGATGTGATCCTCATTGCCGGAAAGGGTCATGAAGATTATCAGATAGTGAAAGGCGTAAAGCATCACTTTGATGATAAGGAAGAAGTTAGAAAGCACATCTAATAGAATATCTCTATGTTATACTACATATTCCGATTCTTAGAACAGTTTGGCATCTCAGGCTCTCACATGTGGAGCTACATATCATTCCGTGCCATATTGGCGTTGATCCTTTCCTTGGTGATTTCCGCATGGTTTGGCGAGAAGTTCATCAAATACATGAAGCGCAAGAACCTTACCGAGGTACAGCGTTCTGCGGACATTGATCCGTTCGGAGTGAACAAGATAGGCGTTCCTTCCATGGGAGGCATCATCATCATCATTGCCATTCTCATACCGGCATTGCTCCTTGGCAGATTGCGTAATATCTATCTAATAATAATGATAGTTACTACGGTATGGCTCGGCTTCCTTGGCTTCCTTGACGATTACATAAAGAACTATAAGCACAATAAGGAAGGTCTGCCGGGAAAGTTTAAGATTGTCGGTCAGGTCAGCATCGGACTCATCGTAGGACTGATCCTTTGGGCAAGTCCTGACGCAAAGATAAACGAGAACGTCACCGTGGCAAAGAGCGCAACGACGGTTACTACAACCCTGTCAGAAGAGACCGTTCCAAGCAACGAGGTCGTGATACACAAGTCAGAGCCAGTGAAGTCGCTTAAGACAACAATCCCTTTCGTCAAGAATAACAACCTTGATTATGAGGAGATTTTCTCGTTCATGGGCGATTATAAGAGTGCTGCCGCTTGGATTTTCTTCGTGCTGATGACTATATTCATTGTTACGGCGGTTTCCAACGGAGCAAATCTCAACGACGGAATGGACGGCATGTGTGCCGGAACGTCGGCTATAATCGGAGTGGCGCTCGGCATATTGGCTTACGTGAGCAGCCATATTGAATATGCGTCTTATCTCAACATAATGTACATACCTGGCAGTCAGGAGTTGGTAGTCTTCCTCTGTGCGTTCATCGGAGCATTGATAGGTTTCCTTTGGTACAATGCATATCCTGCTCAGGTCTTCATGGGAGATACCGGAAGTCTTACCATCGGTGGTATCATCGGCGTAACGGCAGTTGTTATCCACAAGGAACTCCTTCTCCCAATCCTTTGCGGAATCTTCTTCGTTGAGAGCCTTAGCGTAATGCTTCAGGTTTGGTACGCAAAGACAGGAACAAAGAAAGGTATCAAGCGTCGTATGTTTAAGCGCACACCAATACACGATGCCTTCCGCACACCACAATCAAAGCTCGATCCAGAGATCAAGTATCTCTTCAATTATCCAAAAGGAGCATGGCACGAAGCAAAGGTTACAACCCGCTTCTGGATAACAACGCTCATACTCGCAGCGATAGCGATTATCACGCTGAAGATAAGATAAAACGAAACGAATTGTAAGAAAATATAACGAACGAATTGTAGTGCAAAATATGAAACGAATAGTAGTACTTGGAGCCGGAGAAAGTGGAGCCGGCGCAGCCGTATTGGCAAAGAAGGAAGGTTTTGATGTGTTCGTATCAGACATGTCTGCCATCAAACCTAAATACATAGAGTGGCTTGATTCCCACGACATAGAGTGGGAGAGCGGTCAGCATACAGAGGAGAAGATCCTGAATGCAGATGAGGTGATCAAGAGCCCTGGCATTCCAGACACAGCTCCGATGATTAAGAAGCTCAAGGCTCAGGGAACAAACATCATCTCCGAGATAGAGTTTGCTGCTCGTTATACTAATGCCAAGATGATCTGTATTACCGGTAGTAACGGTAAGACCACAACCACAACCCTCATCCATCATATTCTTGAGGATGCAGGCTTCGACGTTGGCTTGGCAGGAAACATCGGTCACTCACTTGCCCTTCAGGTAGCAGAGACTCCACATGAGTATTATGTTATAGAGCTCAGCTCGTTCCAGCTTGATAACATGTACGATTTCCGTGCTGATATCGCCGTACTGATGAACATTACTCCAGACCATCTTGACCGCTACGACAACTGCATGCAGAACTATGTGGATTCAAAGATGCGCATCACGCAGAACCAGACGGAGAACGATGCCTTCATCTATTGGGATGGCGACCCAATCATCACTAAGGAGCTCGCAAAGTACGACCTCAAGGCAAAGCTCTGTCCGTTCAGCGACATCAAGCGCGACGGTCTTTCTGGTTATACTGACAATGGCGAGTACATCCTTGAATATCCTACTCCGTTCAATATGGAGCAGGAAAGCCTGTCGCTTCGCGGTCGTCACAATGTCTATAACTCTCTGGCTGCTGGTCTTGCAGCACACATTGCCGGAGTGAAGGACGACACACTGCGTAAGTGCCTCAGCAATTTCCCTGGCGTAGAACATCGCTTGGAGAAGATCTGTACTGTTGGGGGTATCACATACATTAACGACTCAAAGGCAACAAATGTTGATGCCTGCTGGTATGCTCTTGAGAGCATGACTCAGCCTACAGTGCTCATTCTTGGCGGTGTGGATAAGGGTAACGACTACTCTCAGCTCTACGACCTCGTTAAGGAGAAGTGCATTGGACTCGTTTATATGGGTGTTGACAACAAGAAGCTCCATGACAGTTTCGACGGTTTCGGCATTCCTGTTCGCGACACACAGTCAATGAAGGACGCAATGGCTGCTTGCAAAGAGCTTGCAAAAGACGGCTCAACGGTTCTTCTCTCTCCATGCTGCGCAAGCTTCGACCTCTTCAAGAACATGGAGGATCGTGGCGAGCAGTTCAAGGAGATTGCACTTAACAGCTAAAGAAGCTGCATAAAACTATTGGTGGATTCTAATAAATATCTAAAAGTTTGTCTATATTAAAGTTTAAAAAGGGTGACGTAGGTATATGGATAATATTCTTTTGTCTGTGTATCGTCAGTGTCATTGAGGTGTTTAGCGCTTCAAGCAACTTGGTGTATAAATCGGGCAACTACTTAGGCCCGATTATGAAGCACGTAAGTCTGCTTATTGTAGGCATTATTTGTATGGTAGCAGTGAGCAATGTGAAGTGCAGGTACTTCAAGCTTGTCACTCCTATCATGCTCTTAGTTTCCTTTGTTGCTCTTATCTGGGTACTTCTCTTTGGTGAGAGTACCAATGGAGCAAACCGCTGGATTCCGATCTTTGGCATTCAGTTCCAGCCGTCAGAGCTAGCAAAGGGCGTGACCGTACTTGCCGTAGCGCAGATTCTTTCTGCCATGCAGACGCCTGGTGGCACAGACAGGAGCGCCATGAAATACATACTCTTTATAAGCATTCCGATATGTTTCCTCATCTTGCTTGAGAACTTCTCAACAGCCGTTCTCCTGGGCTTGGTGGTCTTTGCCATGATGGTTGTTGGCGGAGTGCCTTGGCGACAGCTTGGTATGTTGGTCGGAGTATTGGGCGCACTCGCAGCCTTCGTCCTCGTCCTGATTCTTGCTTTTGGTAAGGTGGAAGAGCCAGCGCAGAAAGAGGCACTTGCCATGACTGAGAAAGTCGTGGAGAAGGAAGAGACATCGTTCTTTGGAAAAGTATTCCACCGTTTCGGTACATGGAAGAAGCGTATCATAAAGTTCACCGAAGGCGGAAAGGTAGCACCGGAAGACTTCAACCTTGACGAGGATGCTCAGGTGGGTCATGCCAATATTGCCATCGTAAAGTCAAATGGCTATGGCGTAGGACCGGGCAACAGTGTTCAGCGAGACTGGCTTTCTCAGGCTTACTCCGACTTCATCTATGCCATCATCATAGAAGAGCTAGGTATTGAAGGTGCCATTGGTGTGCTGATGCTTTACATTTTCCTGCTCTTCCGAACGGCACAGATAGCTAACCGTTGTGAAAACAGTTTCCCTGCCTTCCTTGCCATGGGACTGGCATTGATGCTCACGTCGCAGGCGATGTTCAACATGATGGTGGCAGTAGGTCTCGGACCTGTTACCGGACAGCCTTTGCCGCTTATCTCAAGAGGTGGTACGTCAACAATCCTCAACTGTATATATGTCGGAATGATTCTCAGCGTAAGTCATACCGCAAAGAAAAATCCTGAATTAGCCAATATAGAACAATGAAACTCATAGTCAGTGGCGGTGGCACAGGTGGACACATCTTCCCCGCAATTTCAATAGCAAATGCCGTAAAGGCGCAGAAGCCAGACACAGAAATCCTGTTTGTCGGAGCTCTTGGACGTATGGAGATGCAGCGCGTTCCTGCTGCAGGATATAAGATTGTCGGTCTTCCTGTCATGGGATTTGACCGCAAGAATCTGCTCAAGAACTTCAAGGTGCTCTGGAATCTCTGGAAGAGCAAGCGCATGGCAAAGAAGATTGTCAAGGACTTCCAGCCGGATGTTGCTGTTGGCGTGGGAGGCTATGCCAGCGGACCAATGCTTGACGAATGCGCTGCTGCTGGTGTGCCTTGTCTTATTCAGGAGCAGAACTCATACGCTGGCGTGACAAACAAACTTCTTGCCAAGAAGGCAAAGAAGATTTGCGTGGCTTATGAAGGCATGGAGCGTTTCTTCCCAGAGGAGAAGATTCTGCTTACGGGAAATCCTGTTCGTCAGAACATCATCGATTCTTCCGTAACGAAGGAAGAGGCAATGAAGGCGTTCAACCTTGACCCTAATAAGAAGACCATTCTCATTGTCGGTGGTAGTCTCGGAGCACGCACACTCAACGAAAGCGTCATCCAGCATCTCCACGACATTAAGAATAGCAATGTGCAGATTATCTGGCAGACAGGAAAGTACTACTCTCAGCAGATAGCAGATGCAAAGAAGCTTGCTATGGACGAGAATCGCTGGCCTGAGAACCTTCAGAACACAGATTTTATCGCCGACATGGCAGCAGCTTATAAGGCAGCCGACCTCGTGATAAGCCGTGCTGGAGCAAGCAGTATCTCAGAGTTCTGCCTTATCGGCAAGCCTGTCATCCTGGTTCCTTCTCCAAACGTGGCAGAGGATCATCAGACAAAGAACGCAATGGCACTCGTCAATAAAGGTGCTGCCATCTATGTTCCTGATGCAGAGGCTGCAGAGAAGGTCATCAGCGTTGCTCTGGCTACTGTGGGCGATGATGCTACATTGAAGAACTTGAGCGATAACATTCTTAAACTCGCTCTTCCGGATTCTGCAAACATCATTGCGGATATGGTAATAAAGATGGGAAGATAAAGGCATTTACCATCTACCATCTACCATTTACCATTTGCCATTTACAATTTTCGAATTACGATTTTGACTAAGATATGGAAGCAGATCAGATAAAATCAGTATATTTTGTAGGCGTTGGCGGCATCGGAATGTCTGCCATAGCTCGTTATTTCCTTAAGCAGGGCAAGATTGTTGGCGGTTACGACAAGACGCCGTCAGCCCTTACCCGTCAGCTTGAGGCAGAAGGCATTCAGGTGCATTACGAAGAAAACCTTGACCTCGTGCCAGCAGAGTGTAAGGATAAGGAAACAACCCTTGTTGTCTATACTCCTGCCATTCCGAAGGAACATGCCGAACTGGTCTTCTTCCAGGAAAACGGCTTTGATGTGGAGAAGCGTGCTCAGGTTCTTGGTATGCTGACACGTTCTCACAAGGGACTCTGCTTCTCAGGCACTCACGGCAAGACAACCACATCCACCATGTGTGCTCACATCATGCATCAGTCGTCTGTTGACTGCAATGCCTTCCTCGGTGGTATCTCCAAGAACTACGGAACAAACTACATCCTCTCCGAGGAGTCTGATTATGTGGTTATTGAGGCAGACGAGTTTGACCGCTCCTTCCATTGGCTTCGTCCTTGGATGAGCGTCATCACATCCACTGACCCTGACCATCTTGACATTTACGGAACAAAAGAAGCCTATCTTGAGAGCTTTGCCCATTACTCAGAACTTGTGCAGCCAGGCGGTGCGCTCATCGTTCATAAGGGACTTGAGGTGAAGATTCGTCCTCAGGAAGGCGTGAAGATATATGAGTATAGTCGCGATGAAGGCGACTTCCATGCTGAGAATATTAAGATAGAGAATGGCAACATAACGTTCGACTTCATCTCGCCGGTTGAGAATGTGAGGGGAATAGAACTCGGTCAGCCTATCCCTATTAACATTGTAAACGGTATTGCTGCTATGGCAATGGCGCAGCTTAACGGCTGTACGGCGGATGAACTGCGCGAAGGAATGAAGACTTATGGCGGTGTGGATCGTCGATTTGACTTCAGATTACGCAGCGAGAAGTGCGTGCTTCTTAGCGACTATGCTCATCATCCTAAAGAGATTCAGGCAAGTGCCTCTTCTCTTCGCGAACTCTATAAAGACCGCCACATCACCGCCATCTTCCAGCCGCATCTCTACACTCGCACACGCGATTTCTATAAAGACTTCGCTGATGCACTGAGCATCCTTGACAAGGTTGTCCTCACAGAGATCTATCCTGCCCGCGAGCTTCCTATTCCTGGAGTCAGCTCAGAGCTTATCTACGATAATCTTGCTGACGGCGTGGAGAAGATTATCATCAAGAAGGAAGAAGTGGCAGACTATCTTCGCAACAATAAGACCGACGTGGTGGTAGTGCTTGGCGCTGGCGACCTCGACAATCAGATGGCAGAGTTCACTGAGATTCTGCTTCAGTCGCTCTAAGCTATAAACCAAAAACAAAAATCCCCAAACCCAAAACCAAACTATTGAACTGGCGTAAATACATATTAATAATCATAGACGTACTCCTTCTCGCCTATCTTGTTCTCGCAGTCACCGTGCTTAACAACCCGGATGACAGCGACAAGACCTGTCGTGAGATTAGAGTGAACATTGCAGATAAGAACACCAACGGTTTCCTTGATGTCAATGAGATAAAGAATATGCTGCTTAAGCAAGACCGCTGGCCTTATCAGCAGCGCATGGACGACATAGAGCCGAGAACCATCGAGGAACTCCTTATGAGCAGTCCTTTCATCAATACTGCTCAGGTGTATAAGTCGAAGGATTCCCTCGTGAGCATTGAGGTTACGCAGCGTCTGCCTGTTATCCGAATAAAGGGCGACGACGGTGGCGACTATTACCTTGACGATAAAGGTGGAGTCGTGCCGAACGCTTCCTACAATAGCGACCTCATCATCGCCACAGGAAAGTTCTCTAAGAAGTTCGCCATGCGTTCACTCTCTCTGCTTGCACAGACCATCACTGACGATGAGTTCTGGAATGCACAGATAGAACAGATAAACGTGCTCTCTAACGGCGGCATCGAACTCGTTCCTCGTGTGGGAGAGCATATCGTCTATATAGGTGTGCTGCCGCAGACTGACGACAACAAGGAACATAAGGCGCTCATTGAGGAATATGTCAAGAACCGTCTTCACCGTCTTGAACTCTTCTATCGCTATGGTCTTACTAAGGCTGGATGGAACAAGTACGGATACATAAATCTTGAGTTCGAGAATCAGATAATCTGCAAGAAGGATAAGTACAACGTAGATGCTCCTGACCCAGAGAAACTGAAGCTTGAGGAAGAAAGCATTGCGGCAGAAGCCGATCAGGTTGGCGGACCTGTAGAAAATCCGCAATAAGAAAAATGAAGAATGAAAAGTGGAAAGTGTTGTGCGCCAGCCTATTTTCCATTCTCAATTCTCAATTATCAATTTATTAAATTCCCCCAAAACCACGACAATGGCAACAAACAAGGATTTCATTGTAGCAATAGAGTTAGGCTCGTCAAAAGTGACTGGTTTAGCCGGCAGGAAGAATCTTGACGGTAGTATCAGTGTGCTCGCCATGATCAGTGAAGACTCTTCGTCTTTCATCCGCAATGGCGTAGTCTATAAGATAGATAAGACTGCCCAGTGTATTTCCAGCATAGTAGGCCGTCTTCAGACACAGCTTCGCACTCGCATCAATCGCGTTTACGTCGGAGTCGGAGGACAGTCTATACATAGCGAGAGCAATGTCATTGTGCGTGATATGCCTACCGTTGACACCATAACCCATGAGATGGTTGACGAGATTCAGGAGACTAACCGCCAGATGAATTACCCTGGTCAGTTCATCCTTGATTCCGTCACTCAGGAGTATAAGGTGGATACCCTTCTGCAGATAGATCCTGTTGGCATCCAGTGCCATCACTTGGAGTCAAACTTCCTGAACATCCTTTGCCGCGAGCAGTTCTACGACAATCTCAACGGCTGCTTCAATGCTGCTGGCGTGCAGATAGCAGAGATGTTCCTCTCGCCTATAGCACTTGCTGACAGCGTGCTTTCCGATGCAGAGAAGCGTTCGGGATGTGTGCTCGTTGACCTTGGTGCTGACACCACAACGGTAGCTGTCTATCATAAGAACATCCTTCGCCATCTCGTAGTCATTCCGCTCGGAGGTTCCAACATCACTCGCGACATCGCTTCGCAGCATATTGAGGAGCACGTGGCTGAGGAGATGAAGAAGAAGCACGGCACAGCCTACAGCGAGTTCGTCGATACAAACGATGCTCTGCAGTACAGCTGTGGCGATGACAAGACAATATCAAACATTCTCTTCAACGAAATCGTAGAGTCTCGTGTACGCGAGATCATAGAGAATGTTCAGAACCAGATACCAAAGCATTATCGCGACAACCTTCTCGGCGGAATCATCCTTACGGGTGGTGGCAGCAATATGGCAGATATGGAGAAGGCTTTCGCCGCTTATACTGGCATTCAGAAAATCCGCACTGCAAAGTTCGTCCAGCTTTCAGTCACTTCTCATCTTGACGAACTCTCTGCACATAACAGTATGCTCAACACAGCCCTCGCCATCCTTGCCAAAGGAGAGATGATTTGCTCAGGCGAAGCTTATAATCCTAACGAGGAACTCTTCACTCAGGACGGAGAGGCAGCCGTGGATATTACGGCTTCTGGCTCTGACTCCCTCTTTGAGGTTGGCGGACAGTCACAGCGCCGCTCTGGCTCAGGCTTTGGCGTAGTCGTTTCCGCTGCAGAGAAGGAAGATATAGAGCGTCGCAGGGCAGAGGCAGAAGAGGCTGAGCGACTTGCCGCAGAGGCTGCTGCCGAGGCTGAACGTATTGCTGCCGAGGAGGAAGCAAAGAGGCAGGCTGAGGAGGAAGAGGCAAGGAAACAGGCAGATCGTCTGAATAATTCTAAGGTCTCTACCTTCCAGAAGATAAAGAACTGGTTTAATAACATGACGTCAGAAGAGTAAGTTAACAAACAATATTCAACAATAGACAGAAATTATGAATAAAAATTATTGAATTAATTCTTGTAAATTGTTGATAATTCTTGTCTCAAGATAAAGGCAAATTGTAAATTGTAAATCTGTAATTTGTAAATATATATGGCATTTCAACCGCTTGGATTTGCGGCTCAGGAGTCGGCAAAAAGTATTATAAAGGTAATTGGTGTTGGCGGTGGTGGCAGCAATGCTGTTAATCACATGTATCGCGAAGGCATCAATGGAGTCTCTTTTGTGGTATGTAATACCGATCAGAAGGCACTTGAAGACAGTCCCGTGCCTGTTCATCTGCAGCTCGGTGCTGAAGGTCTCGGTGCGGGAAACAACCCTGAGGTGGGCAGACAGAAGGCTGAGGAAAGCGTTGATCAGATTTCCGCTATGCTCAACGATGGCACAAAGATGGTCTTCATCACTGCCGGAATGGGTGGCGGTACCGGAACAGGTGCTGCTCCAGTCATTGCGCAGCTGGCTCGCGAGAAGGACATTCTCACTGTGGGCATTGTGACCATTCCGTTCGTCTTCGAAGGTCCGCGTAAGATTGACAAGGCTCTTGACGGTGTTGACGAAATGTCAAAGCATGTTGACGCTCTCCTCGTCATAAACAATGAGCGTCTCCGCCAGATTTATCCTTCTCTCTCCGTGGCTGATGCCTTCAAGCGTGCTGACGATACTCTCTCTGTAGCAGCAAAGAGCATTGCGGAGATTACGACCAGTCATGGCTATATCAACCTCGACTTCAACGATGTCCGCACCATGATCAAGGATGGCGGCGTGGCTATCATCTCTACAGGCTATGGTGAGGGCGAGAAGCGTCTTGGCGATGCCATAGAGGATGCTCTCAACTCTCCACTCCTCAACGATAACGATGTCTATAACTCTCGCAAGATTCTTCTCAGCATCACTGCTTCTCCGGGCGAGAACGGCGAAGGACTGATGATGGAGGAAATGAACTATGTTCATCAGTTCATGGATAAGTTCGACGAGAATATTGAGACTAAGTTCGGACTCGCCTTCGATCCGGAACTCGGAGAACGCGTGAAGGTTACAATCCTTGCTACAGGCTTCGGACTCCGCAATATCTACGAACAGCAGAACAAGCTCGACCGTTATAAGGATGATAACGAGCGAATTCTTGAGGAGGAAAAGGCACGTCAGCGTGAGGAACGCCGAAACAATTACTATGGCACAGACTCCGCTCCACGTTATAAGCGACGTCCAGCCATCTATCTCTTCTCTTCAGCAGACCTTGACAATGACGACATCATCTCTGCCGTAGAGCAGGCTCCTACCTATTCTCGTTCAAAGAAACTAGTGGAGGAACTTAAGAACTCCGTCTCTCTGAACAAGAAGGCTGCTCCAGCAGTTGAAGAAACATCAGCAGACAACATAAACACTACGGGAAAAATCGTTTTCGCATAGTACATTTTTCCTTCCCTTATAATGCAATCGTGTACAAAAGGTGCGCAGGTAAAGAAATTACCGCGCACCTTTTAATTTTATCCATTGTCAATTATCAATTTGTTAAATGATCTTCGTTCCGTGTTCGCCGTCGATGGCGTCCGCCTTGGTGATGATAACCTCCTTGACGCCTGCTTTGATGGCGTTGTAGGCATTGTCTATCTTAGGAAGCATACCGCCAGAGACTACGCCCTCCTCCTTCAGCTTCTTGTAAGAGACAGGAGTGATGAGCTGTATCACGCTGCTGTCGTCGTCTGGATTGCTGAGCACGCCCGGCTTCTCGAAAGCGTAGATAAGCGTAACGTCGTAGGTGCGGGCGAGAGTCTTTGCTGTTTCTGCCGCAATGGTGTCGGCATTAGTGTTCAGCAGATTGCCCTGACCGTCGTGAGTCAGCGGAGCCATTACAGGT
The DNA here is from genome assembly GCA_045600885.1 of Prevotella sp. Taxonomy (GTDB): domain Bacteria; phylum Bacteroidota; class Bacteroidia; order Bacteroidales; family Bacteroidaceae; genus Prevotella. The sequence continues at coordinate 30,658 of JAZRYU010000161.1, read as the reverse complement.
GTTATGCCAGCGCGGAGAAGGATGGAGAGCGTGTCCAGATTGCCCTTGTCCACATCGCCCACGAAGCCATAATCTACGTCGCTGACAGGACGTTTGTGCGCCTTCAGCACATTGCCGTCAGCACCCGTCAGACCGATAGCGTTCACGCCGAGAGCCTGCAGACCAGCCACGACGTTCTTGTTCACCAGTCCGCCATAGACCATTGTCACCACCTCCAGCATGTCCTTGTCGGTTATTCGTCTGCCGTTCACCATCTTAGTCTCAATGCCCAGACGCTCAGCCACCTTCGTAGCTCGTCTGCCGCCACCATGAACCAGCACCTTCGGACCCTCTATGGCAGCAAAGTCCTTCAGCAGCTGTTGCAGTTGCTCAGCGTCTTCCACTACAGCACCGCCCACTTTTATTACCGTAAGTTTCATTCTTTGTTTTCTGTTAATCGTTTTGTTTTGTGTCTGCAAAATTACGCAATTATTCTGAAACTGCAAAAAAATATCTAATAATTTCTTGAATTTGTTTGGCAGATTGAAAATAAATGCTTACTTTTGCAGCGCATACGGATGGTTCAGCCATTTGATATTTTACTCAACTAAATTTTTCTTTATTATGACATCAGTAGTACCACAGCTAAAAATGGAAACCATGACCATTGAGTTTCCTGAGACTGACAGAAAACGTCTGAATGGTATTGCCAAGGCTATGGGATGGATATTGAGCAAACCTCAAAATGCTGATAATAGCGACACTGGGGTGATGGGTGATCTCAGCGATGAAGAATGCTGGGAGTACCTCTGTGCAACACGCCCTGAAGGCTTTGAATTGTTGAGCGAGGAGGAAGAAAAAGAATTTGAAGACTGGTTAGGTATAAAGAGATGAAAGTTCATTACACCAAAGATTTCCTAAAGGCAGCAAAGAAGCAATCAGGCAAGATTAAGGAGTCTATAAATAGAGCTATTCAGGAAGTCGTTGATGCGAAATCTCTTGATGATATCACCGATCTGAAGAAAATGGTAGATTACAACAACATCTACCGCATACGCATTGGCTCGATTCGCGCTTTCTTTACATTCCATATAGAGATTGTTGATGACACCGTCATCTTCCGTTATCTAGTCAGTCGTGGAGAAGCATATAACAAGGAAATGAAACAAAATCTAAAGCGTATTGAGAAATAGCTTTAGTACTGAGGATATTTTGCAAATGCTTACTTTTGCAGCGTTGTTATATGTAACTTTCTTAAAGAATATCAGCAATATTTCCTTTCTAAATTCATGTTATTCGTAAATTTGGACTTTTTGCAAACAAAAGCAACTATGAATAGAAAATCTTTAATTCTCTTCTGTTTACAGGCAATGCTCATGCTTTGCACTGCCGTCAATGCTGCAATCATCGATTCTGGCCGATGCGGCGATAATGTCAACTATACACTCAGTGATGACGGCACTCTCGAGATTACTGGTACGGGAGATATGTATAATTGGAGTTATTGGGATATTAATACTCCTTGGTACGACCAAAGAGAGTCTGTGGTAACGGTTAAGATTGGTGATGGTGTCACGAGTATCGGAAAAAGTGCTTTCGCATTATGCTCAGAGCTTACCTCCGTCATAGCCCCGAATTCTGTTACGAGCATTAGAGAGAAGGCTTTTTCTTGGTGCATCAACCTTACCTCCATCATAATCCCGAACTCTGTCACGAGTATTGGAGAGGATGCTTTCTCTGCTTGCGTTGGTCTTACCTCCATCACAATCCCTAACACCGTTACGAGTATTGGACGTGGGGCTTTTTTAAATTGCTGCAGTCTTTCCTCCATTACAATCCCTAGCTCTGTCACAAGCATTGGAGATTATGTTTTCTCTGCTTGCACCAGCCTTACCTCGTTTAATGTTGATGAAGATAATCCAAATTACTGTGCAATTGACAACATACTTTTCAATAAAAATTTAACAGAGCTAGTATGCTGTCCAAGAGATAGAATGGTTACATATACAATCCCGAACTCTGTCACAAGCATTGGAGATTATGCTTTCGCTAGTTGTTCCGGTCTCACCTCCATCACAATCCCGAACTCCGTTACGAGTATTGGAAGTTATGCTTTCTATGAATGTTCCAAGCTCAAGGAGATACATTGTCAAGCAATAACACCACCTACTGTTGAGAATAATACTTTCACCGGTGTAAATGAAAACGATTGTAATCTATATGTGACCATTGGAACAAAGAAAGACTACACCAATGTCAAGGTGTGGAAATATTTTAATATCATTGAAGACGGCTCTACTGCGATAACCCTGTCAGAGATTAGTGATAAGTACGGCGATGTGGAGTTCTATACTCTCAACGGTGTGAAGGTGGACATCCCTAACCAGACTGGCATCTATATAGTAAAGAAGAACGGAGAAACGAAGATGGTTGTCGTGAAGAAGTAATTAGATATTTGGCGAGAATATAGGTGTAGGCAAGAGAAATTATTCGTTATATACTGTCAGTAAACCAAAGGAATAATTTTGTAATCCTTAGGCTTACGCATCGTTTCCCTAAGGAAAAAACCTCCGCACCGAATGTTTCTTCGATGCGGAGGTTTTTTGTTAGTATTCGTCCTCATTAAAGAGGAAGTCGTCTTTTGACGGATAGTCTGGCCAGATGTCTTCGATGTTGTCATAGACCATGTCTTCTTCGTCTTCGATTTCGGTGAGGTTCTCTATCACCTCAAGAGGAGCGCCGGAACGCTGAGCGTAGTCGATGAGCTCCTCTTTTGTTGCAGGCCATGGAGCATCTTCAAGTTTTGAGGCCAATTCTAGTGTCCAGTACATATTCTAATTGATAATTGAAAATTGATAATTGAAAATTGCTGTGCCAGAGCATTTTTCGTTTTATTATTTCTTCGGATTCCAGGTCTCTTCGCGCACTCCCTCATGGAAATTGAGTTTGCGTGCAAGCATGAAGAGGTAGTCTGAGAGTCGGTTCATATATTGCATTACCCATGGGTCGAGCGGTGAGATCTCGTGGAGGGAGAAGATGCGTCGCTCGGCGCGTCGGCAGACTGTTCGGCAGACGTGTGCCTGTGCAGCCTCTGGTATTCCGCCTGGCAAGATGAAGGCTGTCTGCTGTGGTATGCAGACATTGAGATAGTCTATCTGCTCTTCAAGAACACGAATCTCCTCTTCGTCGAGGATGAAGGTGTGAGCGAGTGGAGTCTGCTCCTTGTCTGTTGCGAGATAGGAACTGAGCGTGAAGAGGTTACGCTGAGTGCGGATGATGAGACTCTTGTTGTCGCCATCTTTCATGTAGGAAGCGAGTTTTCCGAGCTGTGCTGAGAGTTCGTCAACAGTGCCGTAGGCTTCAATGCGTGGGTGTGTCTTCTTTACTTTCACTCCGCCGATGAGACTGGTCATGCCGTCATCACCGTGTCTTGTATAGATCTTTGCCATGGTGGTAATTATTTAAAGGTTTATTTTGTAGATAGTCTTGTAGCGTTTTGGGTCGCAGAACACGACTGCGATGTCCGCCATATCGAAGATGACCGTTGCCTCCTTGCACTCTTTCATGAATGTTTTGTTGGAGGCGAGGTTCTCGATGATTAGTACACTGGGCTGTGAGGATAGGGTAGAGGGGAGTCGGCTGGTCTGTACTGCCTTCACCTTGCGACTGCCTGCCGTGAGGTAGAGCATGCGCAGATTGGCGTCGATGGCTCCGAAGTTGTCTTTCCCTATGATGTAGAGCTGCCAGTTGTCTTGGATGTAGTTTGCAAGGCGAAGGTAGAACTGCAGGAGTTCTACTTCGCGCTTGCTGAGGTGTGTTGTCCTGCTGGATAATGTTTCATAGGCGTAATACGGGAGTTTCTGATGCACAACATGGCGAAGGAAGTGATAGTCGGTGGGCGACTGCACTCCGAAGCCTCTTGTGCGAGGAGAACGAATTAACCTATTTAACCAGCGGAACATTATCTGTTAATTGAAAATTGATAATAGAAAATTGAAAATTGCTGCGCCTTGAGTACTTTTCATTTTTCCCTTTTCATTTTTCGTTTTCATATTTTATTACTGTGGCTGCTTGCCGATGTAAGCGAGGATACCGCCGTCAACGTAGAGGACGTGGCCGTTTACAGCGTCAGAAGCCTTTGATGCGAGGAATACTGCAGGACCACCGAGCTCAGAAGGGTCGAGCCAACGGCCAGCAGGAGTCTTTGCGCAGATGAATGAGTCGAATGGGTGGCGTGAGCCGTCAGCCTGCTTCTCGCGGAGAGGAGCTGTCTGAGGAGTAGCGATGTAGCCAGGGCCGATACCGTTACACTGGATGTTGTACTCGCCATACTCAGAGCAGATGTTGCGAGTGAGCATCTTAAGACCGCCCTTTGCAGCAGCGTAAGCAGAAACAGTCTCGCGACCGAGTTCAGACATCATAGAGCAGATGTTGATGATCTTACCCTCACGACGCTCCATCATTTCTGGGAGAACGGCAGAAGAGCAGATGAATGGACCAACGAGGTCGATGTCGATAACCTGCTGGAACTCAGAGCGCTTCATCTCGTGCATTGGGATGCGCTTGATGATACCTGCGTTGTTTACGAGGATATCGATGTTGCCTACCTCAGCGTGAACCTTCTCTACGAGTTCCTTCACTGCGTTCTCGTCTGTAACGTCGCAAACATAGCCGTGAACGTTTGTGATGCCAGCTTCCTTGTAGTTGTTGAGTCCGCGCTCAAGAGCAGCCTCGTTGATATCGTTGAAGATGATGTTGTCAATACCTGCATTTACGAATGCCTGAGCAATGTTGAAACCAATGCCGTATGATGCGCCTGTGATCCAAGCGTTTTTGCCTTTTAATGAAAACATAGTAAGCCTCTCCCCCCGAGCCCCCTCCCCGATTATGGGGAGGGGGAGTGATATGTTTTGCGGGAGGAATTATATCACTTGTTGATAAAAATTAAAGATTTGATTTGCCTACCCTGTAAAAACCTTCCACTGAAGGTAATTACTCCCCTCTCATAAGGGGGAGGGGTAAGGGATGGGCTTTATTTTAGGTCTGTGATGAGTGAGAAGTCCTGATCTCCGTAGTCGAGGTTCTCGCCGCCCATACCCCAGATGAATGTGTAGTTGTGAGTAGCGGCAGCAGAGTGGATAGACCATTCAGGAGAGAGGACAGCCTGATCGCCCTTCATCCAGAGGTGGCGTGTCTCGTCAATCTCGCCCATGAAGTGGCATACAGCCTGATCTTCTGGCACTTCAAAGTAGAAGTAAGCCTCCATGCGGCGTGAGTGAACGTGAGCAGGCATTGTGTTCCATACAGAACCAGGAGCAAGCTCTGTCATACCCATCTGGATCTGGCAAGTGTCAACAACCTGAGAAACGACCATCTTGTTGATGTCGCGCTCGTTAGACATCTCAAGAGAACCCATGTGAGCAACAACAGCGTCGTTCTTTGTGATCTTCTTTGAAGGATATTCCTTGTGAGCAGTAACAGAGTTGAAGTAGAACTTAGCAGGCTTCTGAGGGTCAGCGCTTACGAAAACGACATCGCGGTCGCCACGTCCGATGTAGAGAGCCTCCTTGTAGTCGAGTTCAAAGACCTCATCGCCTACCTTCACGCAGCCCTTGCCGCCAACGTTGAAGAGACCAATCTCACGACGAGTGGTGAAGAATGGAGCCTTGAGAGGATCGATGGCTTCAAGCTTGAGCTCTTCGTTTACAGGCATTGCTCCACCTACCACCATACGGTCGTACATAGAGTAAACCATGTTCACTTCGTCTGCTGCGAAAACCTTCTCGATAAGGAAATCGCGACGAATACGTGCTGTGTCGTAGCTTTTTGCATCTTCTGGATGCGCAGCGTAACGAACTTCGTAGTTAGTTTTCATTGTTTATTTCTATAGTTAATTAGTTAGTAATCATGATATTAAGCCATGTGCTTCATCCTATTAGACTGCAAAGATATGATTTTCTTACATTATAATGAAGAAAAAGAGCATTTTTTTTCGGAAAATATAATTTTTTTAAGATATGTTCATTAATTTGTAATAAATAAGGAATGCGTGCGTTATTATCTTGTATTGTGCTATGCAAAAGCGATTATTGACCATATTGGCGTCTCTGGCGGTGAGTGTATGCTCCCGCGCTCAGTATGATGTTTCGTTTTCTCACTATTTCGACATGCAGCCTTCGTTCAACCCTGCCGCGGTCGGAAAAGACACGAAGATGAACATCACCGGTGCGTATGCCATGAGCTTCGTGGGATTCCGTCATAATCCGAAGACTATGTACGTGGCTGCCGATATGCCGCTCTATGCCATGAAGATGTATCACGGCGTAGGTGTGCAGATGCTGAACGACCAGATTGGTCTCTTCACGCATCAGAAGATTTCTGCTCAATATGCAGGAAAGACCAAACTTGCCGGAGGACAGCTGAGCATAGGCGCTCAGGTGGGACTGCTTACGGAGAAATTCGACGGTAGCAAACTAGACCTTGAGGACTCAAGCGACCCAGCCTTCACGTCTTCCCAGCAGGACGGAAACACGGTGGATTTCTCTGCCGGCGTGCATTATCAGCATAACAACTGGTATGTGGGAGCTGCCATGCAGCATCTTACTGCGCCAACGGTGGAATTGGGCGAAACGAACGAAATAAGTGTCAGTTCTTCATATTATTTGCACGGCGGTTACAATATTAAGCTGAGAAATCCGTTTATTACTATACATCCGTCGTTTATGGTGAGAACGGATGGCGTGGATCATCGTGAGGACGTAACATGCCGCGTGGCTTATACGAACGACCAGAAGAAATACTATGCCGGACTGGGCTATGCATGGGATAAATCGGCTACGGTATATCTCGGCGCTCTGGTGCAAGGATTTAACGTGGGATACAGCTACGAAATCTACACATCGCAGATAAAGATTGGCAATGGCAGTCATGAGCTGCATGTGGGCTATCAGGTGGACATAGACTTCCACAAGAAAGGAAGAAACCTGCATAAGAGCGTGAGGTTCCTGTAGGGAATGAAACATAAAAAAAATGAAAAATTAAAAGTTGATGAAAAAGATAATATTACCAATATTGGCAGTGCTTATTCTTGCGGCTTGTGCCGGAAGCAGGAATGCGTCTGTTGGAGGTCGTGGTGGTGAACTCGTCGGCACTGGTGGCGGAAAGAGCTTCACTGAGCCTACACCGTTCGGCATGACTCTCATTAAGCGTGGTTTCCTGAAGATGGGTATAGAGAAACAGGACTCTCTCTGGGGTAAGCAGACTCCGGTGAGGGAAATCTCTGTTGACGGCTTCTGGATGGACGAGACGGAAGTGACAAACTCTGAGTACAGACAGTTTGTTTATTACGTTCGCGACTCTATCCTCCGCACCCGCCTGGCAGATCCTGCCTACGGCGGTGACGAATCGTACATGATAACAGAGGATAAGAACGGCGATCCGATAGGTCCGTACATCAACTGGAAGAAGTCGCTGCCAAGAAAGCCTAACGAGGATGAGCTTCGTGCCATTGAGAGCCTTTACGTGACAAATCCTGTCACTGGCGAGAAGATGCTCGACTACAGTCAGATGAATTTCCGCTATGAAATCTATGACTATACGGCAGCTGCTCTCCGTCGTAACCGCCTTAACCCAGAGGAAAGAAACCTCAATACTGACTATCAGGTGAATCCGAACGAGGTGGTGATGATCTCTAAGGACACAGCCTACATTGACGATGAGGGAAAGATTGTCCGTCAGACCATTGACAGACCGCTGTCAAGTGCATGGGACTTCCTCAACACCTACATTGTTAATATTTATCCGGACACTACTTGCTGGGTGAACGACTTCAGCAACTCAGACAACGAGACCTACATGCGCTACTACTTCTCAAATCCTTCTTACAACGATTATCCTGTTGTAGGCGTGACTTGGGAACAGGCAAACGCTTTCTGCGCTTGGCGTACGGAATATCTCCTGAAAGGTCTTGGACCTCAGGCTCGCTACATTCAGCGCTACCGTCTGCCTACAGAGGCTGAATGGGAATATGCTGCCCGCGGAACAGAAGGTAACGAGTTCCCTTGGGAGGCTAAGAACGTGAAGAACGATCGTGGATGCTTCTATGCAAACTTCAAGCCTGACCGCGGTAACTATACCGAAGACGGCAACCTAATAACATCCCGCGTGGGTATATTCGGCGCAAATTCTAACGGTCTCTTCGATATGGCTGGAAATGTGGCAGAATGGACAAGCACCATCTACACAGAAGCCGGAGTAGAGGCAATGAACGACCTCAATCCGCAGCTCTCTTATAACGCTGCTAAGGAAGACCCTTACAGACTGAAGAAGAAGAGCGTTCGCGGTGGCTCATGGAAAGACCCTGAGAGCTTTATCCGCTCAGCATGGCGCACATGGGAATATCAGAACCAGCCTCGCTCTTACATCGGATTCCGCTGTGTGAGAAGTCTGGCAAGTCAGCAGAGCGCTAAGCCTAAGAAAAGGTAACCTTGATTAATGCAGAATTCTGAATGCAGAATGCAGAATTAAATTGTAAATCCGTAAATTGGTAAATCCGTAAATCCTCACCATGACTAAATATAGCAAATTCAATATCATTTATCATCTGCAGAAGTGGCTCGACAGCGTGCCTGGTCAGACATTCCTCAACTATGCCTATAGCTGGGGTGCTGCAGTCGTTATCCTCGGTGCTCTCTTCAAGCTTACTCACCAGGAAGGAGCAAACCTCATGCTCTACATCGGTATGGGAACAGAGGTCCTCGTGTTCTTCCTCTCTGGTTTTGACCGTCCTTTCGATAAGACAGAGATCGGAAAGGATCTTCCAATCCACGTGAATGATGACGAAGAACCTCTCTTCGAACAGCCAGAAGATGAAGGTGTTCACATCACGGAGTTTGTGCCTATTGATGTGCAGAATGCGGATGACGATGCGATTATGGATAATCCTGAGGCTGGCACTCTGCTGACCGGCGTTGGTATGCAGCATAGCGCAGGAATGCAGACCGTAATGACTACTGCAGAACCTGCTGCAAGTCCTGCTCTTGGAGCAGAGGTGGCAGAGGCTACAGGCAGCTATATTGAGCAGCTTCAGCATCTTACTGAGGTTCTTGCCCAAGTGTCTGACCAGAGTCAACGACTCACTCGCGACTCAGAGGAAATGGAAAACCTCAACCGTACTCTCACTGGTATTTCCCGTGTTTACGAGATGCAGCTTAAGAGTGCTTCGGCTCAAATCAGCACAATCGACGAAATCAATGAGCAGACAAAGCACCTCTCTGAACAGATTCAGGAACTCAACCGTATCTATGCTCGCATGATTGAGGCGATGAACAGTAAATAACTAGGAAATTGATAATTGAAAAATGAAAAATGAAAAATAGGCTGGCGCGCAGCTCTTTTCACTTTTCACTTTTCACTTTTCACTTAAAAAGATGGCAATAAAGAAAAGACCTGTATCTCCGCGCCAGAAGATGATCAACCTTATGTACGTCGTCTTGATGGCTATGCTGGCACTCAACGTATCTAACGAGGTGCTGGACGGCTTTACATTGGTGCAGGAGAGCTTACAGCGCACAACGGAGAACGCCTCCAAGCAGAACCTGGAGTCGTTCAATACATTCATCGACCTCATGGCTCAGGACTCTGCCGGAGTAAGACCTTGGTACGACAAGGCGGCTCGCGTGAAGATTGAGTCAGACTCGCTCTGCAATCTGGTGGAGGAACTGAAACTGGCTATCGTGAGACAGACTGATGGTCCTGAAGGCGATGTTAATAATATAAAAGGAAAAGACGACCTTGAGGCTGCGGCTCGCGTGATGCTTGCTGACGGCGTAGGAAGAGGCAAGGAACTGGAGGCTGCCATCACGAAGTATCGTTCACTGATGCTTGAACTCGTCAGAAACGACAAGCAGAAGAAGGAGTTTGTGGAGAAAGCTATCCAGATGGACATCAACCGCTCTTTCGAGAGTATGCCTGTGGCTGCTGCCGTAACTCTTCTCACTAAGCTTCAGGGCGACGTGCGCTATGCGGAAGGAGAAATCTTCCACGACTTCATTGCCCGCTACAAGCACAATGAGGAGCCTTACTTCAAGCCTGAGCCTCCAATGCCGGGACTTATCATTGCTCAGCCTAAGATTTCGGATGCTCCTGTCAATAAGAATATCTCAATGGTTCCTAACGAGCCAAGTCATACTGCCACTACGACAAACAAGATGATGAACGTGCTCTATGCCGGTTATGACAACCCTTTGAGCTTCACCGTCTCTGGCGTTCCGCAGTCAAGCGTATCTGTGACTATGGAAGGCGGTACTGTTACTTCTAACGGCGACGGCACTTACATTGCACGACCAACAGCAGCTGGCACTCCTGCCATCTTCACTGTTACAGCAAACGGTCAGGAAATCGGAAAGTATGAGTATAAGGTTCGTCCGCTTCCACCACCATCTCCTTACATCCCAATGGGTGTGGATAGATTCAAGGGCGGAAGAATCGCTAAGTCTGCTATCATGAACGCTGCGGGAATTGGTGCTGCCATCGACGACGGTCTTCTCGATATTGAGTTCCGCGTGAACAGCTTCTCTTGCGAGTTCCTCGGCGAAATGAACACGGTTGTTCCGATAGCTTCTAACGGAGCAAGCTTCTCAGAACAGCAGAAACGACAAATCCGACAGCTCTCTCCTGGACAGAGATTCCTCATAAAGAACGTCAACGCTACAGGTCCTGACGGAGTGACAAGAACACTTACTACCTCTATTGAGGTTCGACTCAAGTAAATAAAGGGAAAAGTGGAAAATGAAAAGTGAATAGTAAGTTGACAAAAATAGCTTATAAGAAATACATGAAACGAATACTGATTATAGCACTTGCAATGTTGCCGCTCCTTGTTGTGGCTCAGCCACAGCAGCGTCGCAACCAGCAGCAGACGCAGACAAAGTCTTCTGCGGCAAACAATATGACCAATCGTGCCAAGATAGCCTTTCCTGCGGCGCAGACGATGGACGAGGACGTCGTTTGGAGACGTGATGTCTATCGCGAACTGAACCTTGCTGACGACGCTAATGCCGGACTCTATTATCCTGTTACGGCACAAGGCTCACAGATGAACCTCTTTACCTATATCTTCAGACTGATGCTCTCTGGTCAGGTGAAGTGCTATGAGTATAAGCTTGACGGCAACGAGAACTTCACGGATTCTGCTCGCGTAAAGCCAATGCGTTTCCTGAAGGATTATGATATCTATTACGAGAAGTCTGCCAATGGTGGAATCCGTATTGAGCCAGCCGACATACCTTCTGCTCGCGTAAAGAGATATTATATAAAGGAGTCTTCTTACTACGACCAGAAGTCTGCCACTTTCCATACTCAGGTTCTCGCTCTCTGTCCAATTCTTGAGAAGGAAGACGACGATGACTGGGGAAAGACTACAACGCTCAGCTATCCACTCTTCTGGGTGAAATACAGTGATCTTGCCCCTTTCCTTTCTAAGCAGACGGTGATGACAAGCAATCTGAACAATGCTGCCATCATGAGCATGGACGACTTCTTTACAAAGAATGTCTATAAAGGCACTATCTACAAGACTGTCAACATGCAGGGCAAGAAGATAAGCGAATACTGCAAGACTCCTGATGACATCAAGAAGGAGCAGGAACGCATAGAGAAGGAAATCGCTGCCTTTGAGAAGACTGTCTTCGGCGATCCTGAGAAGAAGGATTCGCTCGACTCTATCGCTAAGGTTCAGACTACGGACAAGAAGGCTAAGAAGGAAGCTCGTGCCAATAAGCGCAGCTCTTCTTCAAGCTCAAGCTCTGAGAAGAAGCAGAAGACGGCTAAGCCTAAGACTTCAAGCTCTTCCGGCGCAGCAGTCACAGTACGTCGTCAGAGACACTAAGGGGATTTGACAATTTACTGATTTACTGATTTACTGATTTACCGATTGTTCGAATTCTCGATTGCTCAATTTCTCGGTTGTTCGATTTCTCAAGTTTTCAATTTGATAATTATGAAAAAGCATTCATTTCGCATTACGCATGTCGCATTGAGCATTATCTTTGCTTTCTTTGCAGTAGCGCAGTCTGCTTCTGCGCAGGTGAAGTTTGGTGTTAAGGGCGGTATCGATGTTTCTCAGATGAGCGTTGATTCCGATGTCTTTAAGGCAAAGAACAGAGCGGGATTCTTCCTCGGTTTTACTACAATGGCTAATCTGAAGGCATTGGGAGTGGCGAATCTGGGAATAGATGCGTCTGCTCTCTATGAACAGCGAAATGCGAAGTTGGAGGTGAAGACCGATCGCGGACTCTCTTCTTCCGTTGTGTCGCCGGATATTACGCGCAAAGCAATTGTTATCCCTGTGAATGTCCGACTTGGAATTGGTGCAGGCGAGACTGTGCAAGCTTATCTTAAGGCTGGTCCGCAGGTGAGCTTCAACATGGGCGACGACAAGATAGAGTGGAAGAATGCTGAGGAAAAACTGACGGCTGCTGTGAAAGATACTGAGTATTCTGCTAATATCGGTGCCGGACTGATGTTCTTCAGTAAACTTGAGGTTTCAGCAAACTATAACATCGTTATGGGAAATTCCATCAAAGACTTCAATAAGGAGAATTACGATAGTAATGTGAAATACACATGGAAGAACCTGAAAAATAACGCTTGGCAGATTTCTTCCACATGGTATTTCTAATAGTTAAAGGCTTAAATCCGCCTTATTGTTCTATAATAAGGCGGATATGGAGGCCTTCATCACCAGATTTTATGCGGATATTATCCGGCATGGCGTGAGGACCAAGTTGCTCAAGCGGCTTGTAGCTCTGCATTGGAGGAATGGAAAGGAGGAAGGAAATGTCGCCTTCTGGGAATCTGACCATAGTACGCTCCTGACGTTTCTTGCCTTCATCCATGCCACCCATTTCCCCTGGAGTTTCATCAACAGCTTCTTCCGGCGTGAAGAGACGGAAATACAGCCCTTCGGTTAGTGCTGTAGCCTTGAACTTCCTTGCGCCTTTATGATAGATTTCCAGCCAGCGCATATTGCTCCTGTATCCTTTGAATTCAGGATAGAGTGGGGGCGTGAGAGAGTTGTATTGACCTGTGATGGTATTGTTGTAAGCCAATGACCATGTGCCGAACTGCGTTCCCTTCAATCGGTTGCGCCAAACGCGGAAAGGTCCGTCGCCAAGCCATCTTACGGAGTCCACCTCATTCTCTGGATAACGCAAGGAAACGCCGACCTGCCATTTGCTCTCGTCGGTAAGAGCAGCCTTTCGTTCGTCGTAGAGAATGTGGGCATCAAGATAAAGTCTGCCATCAGCAAGACGATACCAGTGTAAATCGTCTATGCGAGACATTCCCACAGGAATGATTTCCAGAGCATCTTTTCTGTCCAGTTCAGAAGCGGAGGAAAGGTTGATTGCGATCTGTTCCTCAGCACGATGTATCGGTACTGACCATTGGCAGACGGCTTCACCATTTACACCGAAGGCAGTTATCTCTAAGATATCCTCCGCATCTACCGCAAAAGGAAGGGAAACGTAAGCACTCTCGCCTGGATCAATGGCTGGGAGCTTAACCTTTCCTTTATGGATTATTTGTCCGTCGGCTGTCTTTGTGCAATAAGTCATGCTACACTCGCTAAGATTTGTAAACAGATAGCGGTTGCTGACGAGAATCCTGCCATTGAAAGAGGGTGTGATATGAGGTCGTTCAATGAATATCGGACTCCATACTTCGCGTATGGTGTAGAAGCTGCCCTCTGGCTGGCGATAGGCATTGATGACACCGTCAGGACCGTTGCCGCCGTCGCTGTCAAGGAGTCCGCCAAGGTCTGTGCGTCTTACAGCTTCGTCCATATAAGCCCAGATGAATCCACCTGCAAACAAAGGTGATGCCGTCCAATGGCTCCACATATCTTCCAGTGCAGCACCGCCACCCTTATCATACTTGCTATGCAGGAATTCCGTCGGCATAAACACGTTCTGGCCGTTTTGCATACGGTATGCACCTGTCTGGTAGGCAGGATAATGGTGTGTGTCTAATCCCTCAAAGTCGCTCCAAGGATGAATGACCTTTCGTTTCTGCGGGTCCAGTTTGGCGAACATCGGATCTGCAGTAGTGTTCCATCCACCTTCATTGCCGTTGCTCCAAAGGAATACACAAGGGTGGTTTACGTCTCGTAGCACGAATTCCGGCATCAGTTTCTGTACCGTTTCATTATCGTATCTTGTCTGCCAACCTGGAAATTCGTCAAGGTAGAGCAAGCCCATCGAATCACAGACTTCAAGGAAATGTCTGTCACTCGGATAATGGCAACGCACGGCATTCATGTTCATCTGTTTGATCAGTCGGGCGTCTTCTATGCTTATCGCCTTGCTAGTCGTTCTGCCCGTCTCGGGATGGAAGCAATGGCGGTTTGTGCCTTTCACGATGAGCTTCGTGCCATTAAGATAAATGCCGTCATGCTCGCGAAACTCAATGGTGCGGAAACCAATCTTCTGCTCTATGCTGTGGCCGCTGCTCTTTAGCGTGAAGACAGCCGTGTGAAGGTTTGGATGTTCTGGATCCCACGTCGTAACATCGCCGCAATGATAGCATCCAGCCGAATTGTCAAAGGGAATCTCCTTGCCGTCAAGCGTAAAAGAGACTTCGCTGTTGCCGGTCTTTCTGATGCTGGCATAAAGATCTCCATTCGCCCTTGCATCAATGGACACACCTTCTATGTGCTCCTCAGGCATCGCCTCAATATAGACAGGTCGGTAGATGCCGCCAAAAAGCCACCAGTCAGCACGGCGTTCAGCAGAGTTGATGCTCTTGTTTGCAGATTCCTTGCTCACGAGAACTTCCATCTTATGCGTCTTGCCAGCCACGACGAATGGCGTTATATTGTACGAGAACTCCGTGAAACCACCCTGATGGACATCGCCAATCTTTTTGCCGTCTATCCAAACCTCAGTGTCGGTCATAGAGCCTTCGAAGGTCAGTCGCATATATTTTCCTGCCCATGATTTAGGAATACGGAAAGAGGTGCGATAGCGACCAGTCTCTGTGCTTGGCTTCAGTCCTTCCTTCTTGTAGAATCTGCCGTAGGTATATTCTCCATAGCCTTGCAATTCCCAACATGACGGAACCTGAATCTTGCGCCATTTTCCTGCATTCTGACCAGCAGAGCAATAGAAATCCCATGTCCGCGTGTCGTCAGAACCGGTGCCGGAAAGGTATAAGCGCTGTGCGTAGCCGTAAGTGCAGAGCAGCAATAATGCGATAGATGAAAGTGTTCTCTTGAGGGTGTTCATGTCCAATTCTTAATTATCCGTTTGCTTCACATACTGCAAGTCAATCTTGGTGTACTTGCGATTGCTGTCGCAATGTTCAAAGATGCCTAGAGGAGCGGTGAGAGGCTTGCCGTCGCGCTCTGGATCGTAAGTGGTGCCGGAGTTTGTGTGTGGGATAGTGGCTGCCTCCAGCAGATATTCGTCGCAATAGTTGAAACTGCCGAACTCAGGCCATTCGCTAATCAGAATGTCCATGGCTACGGCATCGACGGCGAGAGGATCCTGAGAGACAATAAGCGAACAAGCCCATTCATTGCAGAAAGGTTCCTTCTGCCACTTTGGAGCAGGCTTTCCGTTGACATCGCGAGAGCCGTAAGTGCCGTCTATGAGATAAAGAAGAGTCTTGCCGCCTAGATTCTTATGACCGATGAAATCCACGAAAGTCTTGTAGCTTGGAGCACCATTGCGCTTGTCTGCGCTGAAGCCTACATGGGCATTCTTGCGCCACTGAAGGAAGATGTCTGTTGCGCCGTACCAGTTCTTTGCAGTCAGCGTGACACCAGGACCGCTGTGTGTCTTAAGCAGAGCACTGTTGATGAGGTAAGTGGCATCCACGATGCACTTCGCCAGTCCGCGTGCCAGCTTGCCATTGTCCTGGCTGTAAAGTATCTGTTCTTCGTAGTATTCGCACTTCTCCCTGCCGTCACCACCGATGTTGTCGATAAATCGTACGCGAGGAAATTCACGATGAATCTTGTTGTAGATGCTGTCTGTGATGGCACGACTCGGTTCGCAGACGATGATGTCCTGTTCGCGAACCTTGGCATCTCTGACAAGACTGCTGACGAGGGCAAGAGTGACGAAAGGCGAAGAGTTCAGTTCAACGGTATCACGGTGAGTAAGTGCATTGTTCATGTTGAGCTTGATGGCTATCGTCTCGCCTGGTTTGTAGCCCTTCTTTCCGCGCTTGTGTGTAGCATTGAAATTGCGGAAAAGTGTGTTCCATGCCTTGCTGGCAGAGACTTCGCCGGTAACGCTTTTTACTGCCTCTGTGACCATGGCATCAGCCTTTGCCTGATTGTTCCAACGATCTTCCATCCAGAGTCCGGTATGTCCGTCCCATGTGGCAACGCCAGGATTGTGAATCCAGGCTACGCGACCAGGCTTTACGCCTACCGCTGTGCCAAGAGGTTCGTTGGCACCCTTGAAGAGTCGGGGCTTCCGACCGTTATAGTTTCCGAAGAATAGTCTGTCGCGGTTCACAGCCTGATCCAAAGGTTGGATCGTTGTGGAAGGACCTAGGTCAGGATTTTTCCAAGAGCATAACTGCCATACGGCATTGCCATTAGCGTCTATCTCAACAGCCTGAACGGGAGCATTCATAGTGTCAAGTGGAGTCTTGTTCCATTCGTTCCACCAGTTGTTGATTATCCAGTTGCCATTCTTGAGCCTTACCACCTTCTGAGCACTGCTAATGCCGTAATCCTTTGCATGAATCTCTCTGACGGTTGTTCCGTCGCGCAGCATTTCCTTGACTATTCCGCCTTTGCCCACGACGAGAAGATGCTCCTTCTCCAGCTCAGTGACAGACCATACGCCAGGGATGTTCCAACGGCAAAGCTCGTTGCCTTGAACGCTGTATTCTGCCAGATAACCTTGGCTCATGTGGCCTACAAGCAGAGTGCCGCGAGAGGAAAGACGGGCATTGCGGAACTGTCCGTGAACACTTTTAGAAGCCGGAATCTCAAACTCCTGCACGATTTTGCAAGAAGGTATCTCCATAATCCTTACCTTTGCCGGAGTGCCGTTCTGTACGAAGATGACATGCTTCCTGCCGATAGGTTGCAGAGTATGTATCTCAGAACCTTCCGGGGCGTCATACTGCCAGACCACTTTCTTGTCCTTTGTTATTTCCATGATGCCATGCTGATGGGCAATGAGAATATTTCCATCGGTCATCAGAACGGCATCGCTAATCTCGCCCCGACGTGGAGAGTTGTTGTATTCCCATGTTACTTGTCCATCCTTCACGATGAACATTCTTGGGTTCTTACTCTGTCCGGCATACATGAAGTTATGACGGCTTAAATCTGAATTCTGCGAATAAGAAGTGACACATACCAGCAGTGTCATCAAAGTAGTTAAAATGCCCTTAATCATTTTCGTTTTTCGTGGAATCCTTGATCCCACTTCGTTAATTATTACGCAGCAAAGTTAATAAAAATCATCTATTTAAGCAAACGAATCGATCTGTTTGTGCTAAATCAAGCTTTGTCTTTGTGATATGTCAATTGCAGTTTCAGGAAGCGCCAGATGTCGATGATCAATGGAAACGACACCTCATGGTGTCGTTAAGCCGCCGCAATGGAAACTCAAAAACAAGTACCGATCTTTGTACGTCCTTCAGACGTTCTATAGAAACAGTACTCAGTCCTCCCTTGGCATGCTGAGGTATGAGAGAATGCAAAATTCTTGTTAATAATTTTTGTGGATAAGATTTTTTTACTAACTTTGCACCCGAATAAACACTTCATTATCTCTATGGGAGAACTTGCATCACACGAAAGATACGCAAATTTCTATACCGACTTTGCCTTCAAGAAACTCTTTGGTACGGAAGCTAATAAGGAATGCCTTATAAGTTTCCTGAATGCTCTTTTTGACGGAAAGGAAGAGATTAGCGACCTCACATATCTCAATGTAGAACATTTCGGTGCAGCGGCTTCAGAGCGCAAGGCTGTCTTCGACGTTCTTTGCGAGAATCCTCAAGGGGAGAAGTTTCTTATAGAGATGCAGAAGGCGGAGCAGGAATACTTCATTGACCGCAGCATTTATTATTCAACATTCCCTATCCAGGAACAGGCTCCACGCGGTAAGTGGAACTTCAAGTTGCAGAAGGTTTATACCGTTGGCATACTGAACTTCGTATTCGACGATACAGACAGTGAATATCTGCATCACGAAGTGAAGCTGATGGATACAAAGAAGAACACGGTATTCTATGATAAGCTAACATACGTTTATCTGGAGATGCCGAAGTTTAAGAAAGAGGAGTTAGAGCTGGTGACAATCTTTGATAAGTGGCTCTATGCGATGAAAAACCTCTATAAACTTCTTGACCGTCCAGCAGCATTGCAAGAGGCAGTCTTCAAGCGCTTCTTTGAGCAAGCAGAGATAGCTAACTTTTCCGTTGAAGAGCGTCGTGACTATCGTGAAAGTCAAAAGGACTTCTGGGATCTCTTTGCTGTAACAGAGACAGCAGAGAAGAAAGGTCGTGCGGAAGGTCGTGCGGAAGGTCGTGCGGAAGGATTGATAGAGGGTGAGGCTATTGGTGTTGAAAAAAGAAATGCGCAGATAGCACGAAACTTAAAGACGATGGGAATGGGTTTAGACCAGATTTCTCAAGCAACAGGCTTAACTCAAGATGAGATAGAAAAACTGTAAGATTCTTCGTAAAACGTCACCGCGATGACGCATTGCTTGTAAAAATAAAGTCGCTAAGTATGATACTTAGCGACTTTGTTTCCATTTGTCAGGTAGTAGGTTTCTGTATTCCTCAATTGGAGTGTTCGGTGACATCATGTCTATTCGGTTGCAAAATTATGCATTTATTTGCAAACTTCCAAATATTACGCCAACTTTTTACCCATTTCCACCTTCCACAGTCCTAATCTCGTCTTCAGTCAAACCATAGAGGTCCTTGGAAACGACGCCCCATGGCGTCGTTAGGGTGCGGCTATGTGAATGACGAGCGGCGGTTTAACGACGCTATGAGGCGTCGTTTCCATTCCCCCCTTCCACAATCCTAATCTCGTCTTCGGTCAAACCATAGAGGTCATAGACGAGAAGGTCGATTTCACGTTCAAGGGCTGTGGTGTCGGCTTGTGGGTTGAGATTTCTTTGTATTCAATCACATAAATAAATCATCCAATACGACCTCTCCTTGAATCTCATTCCATCCAGCATTATGACTAACACCTTCTGTAGTTATCATTATCGTGTGTATGGCTTTCTTTGTTTCCGTTACTTTTCTGAACACCGAAGATTTGCGGTGTAAACCTGCCATAACATCAGCCGTTAGCACATACTTATCATGCGAATATTTCATCTCGCAAATGTCAATGATGTCATCACTACGTTCAATAAGCAAATCTATCTGCGCCCCTTGGTCTTCCTCACCCTCAGCAGTATGATGCCAAGCATACTCATTGGTAAGAATGCCACTGATACCCAGTTTTGACTTAACCTGTTCTATATGCCAAAGACACGCACGTTCAAAAGCCAACCCCAACCATGTATTGTGCTTGGGTGTTCCAAGCATCGTCTTCCAATAGTTTGATCCTCGTCGTTGCCCATGGATGAACTCATAATAAAACAAGGTGTAATGGTCAATGAGCTGGAAAATGTCATACTTGTCTTTGTATCCCATCATTGTATAACTGCGAATAAATCCGCACCATTCCAAATCTTTCAAGATATCGGTAAATGCCCCATTATCCTCAAAGCATCCAGATGCAATAAGTTCCTTACGCGTCATTCCCTTCTTCTTTCTTGCCAGGAGTTCTATTACCTTTATATATGGTTCAGGCTTCTTGAAAAGTGAAGCATAAAGCATATCAAATTCATCGCTTAGTTCTCCATCAGATGAGAATATCAACCGATCAATTTCTTGCGTTACGCTTACTCCCTTATGCAGAAGACTCCAATAATAAGGAACGCCTCCGAAAACCAT
Source organism: Prevotella sp. (assembly GCA_045600885.1). Lineage (GTDB taxonomy): Bacteria > Bacteroidota > Bacteroidia > Bacteroidales > Bacteroidaceae > Prevotella. The sequence continues at coordinate 10,684 of JAZRYU010000161.1, read as the reverse complement.
ATATGCTACAAGTATCTGCCTTCTTGTAAAAGACAAACCACGCGACAGAGCCAGTTTCTCGCACAATCCTAATGAGAATGGTTTTAGGGATATACGGTGGCTAAGACGATTATGAAGTCCACCTTTGTTCTTTATAATCTTCTTTACCATCCACGCAGTACTACTGCCACATACTACAAACACAATATCTTTGCGCGCAGATGCCCAATCGTTCCAAAACGACTCTATCTCAGAAAGAAATCCCGAACGTGGGGCATCCATCCAAGGAAGTTCGTCAAGAAAGATAACTTTCTTACCTTCTGGCATACCACAGATATAGCGTTTAAGTTCCGTAAAAGCATCCCCCCAATTTGTCAGTTCAGGAGTATCCTTCTGCCCATGTTCCTTCAATGCACGACGGAAACGCACCAACTGTTTTCTGGCTGTCAACTTGGCTGCACCTGTAAATTGAAAATCGAACTGATAGTTGTATGATTCGCGTATAAGGAATGTCTTACCCACACGACGACGACCATACACGGCAATAAACTGCGAATACTCTTCGTTCACAGCATCAAGCAGCACCTGCCTTTCCTTTTCGCGACCTATAAGCATAATTTTATTATTTATGGTTTTCGGGTGCAAAGTTAATAAATTTCGGGCGTAAACAAGCGGAAACTATGATTTTTTTCACGTTTCCGCTAATTTACGCCCGAAAATTATCATTGTTCACCCTGAACTTACATTCACCCTGAACAAAATATTAGGTTCCTTCCACAATCTTAATCTCGTCTTCGGTCAAACCATAGAGGTCATAGACGAGAAGGTCGATTTCACCTCAAAATTCGTGGTGTCGGCTGTGCAAAAAACATTACCAATAGCTCCCCTAAAAGTACTTTCAGGGGAGCTTGTCCTTTTTTATCGGTCACATAACCTTTATGACTAGAGTGTCATTAATGGAATCTGACATGTGGATCAGCCTTACGTAGTAAAGCCCCATATTTGCTGATCTCCTCGGCATTCAATGTTCTGTGAGGTTCCTGTCTATGTGGTCTTCCCTTAGCATCAAGTGTCCAAGTATGAACATGTACAACTCCTTTCTCAAAGTGACCATGTGTATGCCCCCAATCAAAATCAAAGGCAGCCTTTCTATCCACAAAGATTCGCATCTGTATTATACGACCATTCTTTGCACGCCAGAAATATATCTTTGAAGTATCAGAATACTCAGGAAGACCGGTGTGAGCAACCTTCTCATTGTACTTTGCAAGTACTTCACCGCTTAGGTCTCCTGCTATTATTCTTTCGCGGTGTACGTAGTTATAGCTTTTAAAGCCACCCGACTTGTTGTATTCGTTAAACTTTCCCATGCCTATCCTCCCATATTATCAAGGTTTCTGTCATAGCGAACACATCCATAAGATTTGGAACGTAACCACTCCAAGAAAGTGATATGTTCATCATGAATATGGATATCATCAAGAAATACGGAAAGTACCTCAGAGAGAGAGTCGTAATATCCACCAGTCTCTATCCCTTGTTGAATTGTTGCATTATCCAACTCGTATTCATGACCATTACGACGGATAAAGAATATGCCTTCATGATTGTCATCTTCATGAATGTACATTTGTCCGCAGATGGTTGGGACATTTGCTTCATCGTAAGATAGTCTCTCAAAGAAGACCTTCTCTTCTTCTGAGACATATTCTCTTGTCATTCTCGCAAAGAGCGAGACATCGGCTCCGGGAACCGGCAATAAATATTTGTTCTTCATTTCTTTAATTTTCTTAGTTCTTGAATTCTTGATCCCACTTGTACAATTTCTACATCCACATCGAAATCAAAAGGTTCACCATAAACCAGAAGTTTTGTTGGATGTTTCTCCTTGATTAGCTCTTGTATTGCATATTTGACTATCTCACGCTGAACCTCATGCCTTCCTATGACATGATTGCCAACAGCAATAGTACTATGATGTGGGAGTCCCCACAAGGAGTATTCTACTGAGTCAAATGTAGAATATGTGTAACATGGTATCGTTGGAATACCATGCTCCTGCAAGAAGCAATTTACATTTCTACAGAGAAAAACAGACTGAAGATTTACCATCTTTGGTAAAGCACTATAAGTACTACATTCTGGCGCAACAACAAATCTGTGTTCTCGCAGTAGGTCAAGATATCCGAACGGATTGTTAATAAACCTGTTAATTGTTTTGTCGCTAACAAAACCATGAACTCCTGTATTGGGATTATGGGTTGTTCCAATTTTATCCCAAGGTATTACTTCACAACTGATGTCCATATTGAAAGCTGGAACTATAGGCATATCGCAAAATCCCTCCTTGCAATAATTATCGGACAATGGTAGATATGGTACGACCTTACCAAGTAGAGGAAGGTGATCATTTTCTCCATATAACAGTCTTGGATTGGTTTGTTCGTAAAACAAATCCTCTTTATTTATTTTTTTTGATTTTTTTGAAAGGTACTTCCTTTTCATTGTTTATACTATTTCTGTACCCTTCCGAATAGATTATGCATCATGCAACCATCTTCAGGGTACTGTTAATAAATAGGTCATCGTGACCGTTAACACTAACAGTATCATAAAGATGGTCTTCATCATCATCTACATATATATAATACCGCGCAGACCGAAAGACTTCATTCACTCTATCAGATATTACACACCTATAGTGTCTATTAGATTTTATCCTTGCTCGATAATGCCATGTAGATGTAAATCTGTTGATAAGATTGTCTGACGGTTGACGATAAGATATTATGTTTATATACTCCGACTCTTCTCTATGACAAAATCTTAAAGCCAATATTCTTTCGATTTCGTCATCGATAGAAAAATCAATATCTACACTATTGAAATCACCCTCTGAGAGGATTTCAAAACCACCACAACCAGCGAATAAATCCAGCTTGGTATGGAGGGTTGACGATGATGGTGTCTTTTCTTTAATTTGGTCAACAAAGTACTGGCGCAACTTGGTCTTACCGATATGACTCCAGTTGCTGACTTTTGCCAAAGAAACATTTCCTTTTTTGAAGGTCATGCAGAATTCGGTAAATGTCTGCATTTCCTCATGTTTCAGCTGCGCATAATTGCGCATACTATTTACAAAATAGTTTCGTGTCTTTCGCTCAAAAGCCTCTACAAATGGTAGAAGCTTTTCTTCGGATATTATCTTCTTGTGGTTGTCAGCCGTGGATATGCCATTCATGCGAGCGATAGCATGAACGGCTGCCATAGGCACATTCATCACTTCCTTTATCACTTCCAATGAAGTCATAAAGGTCCTGCTATGAAATGTAGATATGAATCCTTCCATCATGATGAATATTGCCTAACTATTGTATCTAAATATTTTCTGCAAAGTTAGATATTTATTTGTAATTTTCCAAATATTACGCCAACTTTTTACCCATTACCACCTTCCACAATATGAATCTCGTCTTCGGTCAAACCATAGAGGTCATAGACGAGGCTGTCGATTTCACGTTCAAGGGCTGTGGTGTCGGCTTGTGGGTTGAATTTCTTGGCTGAGAGGATTTGGTCAACGAGATTGATGATGGAGAGTCGCTGGGATTCAGAGCCAATTACAATAGGCACATTTTCCATCCACTGTTTTGAATATTGAATAGTTCGTTTACCCAGTTGTCTTAGTTCTTTTTCCAGATACCATTCAATTAGTTTCGATGTCAAAATACCGTGTAAATAGATAAGGTTCTCTCCTACAATGAAGAATGTTGTCTTGTCAAGTAGCATTCCACTTTCATCATAAAAGAATTCAGAACGTCTCACTGTAGTTTCTGGATATACGATTTTAGGACGCATCAAATCGTCAATATAGGCACAATTACGTAGATTATAAGGAGTTTCACCTTTGTCCGTTCTCTTAGCTAATTTCTCATAATGTTTATCCAACCATGCTTTGGTGGCAGGGTAATCATTGATATCTATCCTTGGCTTCTCTCCACGAACACCATTGTGCGTATTGATCAAGTAAAGATTTGCATAATTGCATCCCCATTTTCTTACATCGCGACCTCGTAATACAGGCCGAATTAAACTCTTTGTTCGATTTCTTTCATCTTCATTTGAACAAGAATCAAGAATAGAATCTTTTATCTCTTCCGTAATGATGAATGCATTATTATAACCTGTCAGCAAGCCTCTGTTAATATCTATACCGACATCTTTTAGAAGCCTAGCATTCTTTTTGATTTTCTTTTTAAGACAGGCTTCTTCTTTTTCTTGAATTATCCACTCGTCAGATGAGGAGAAATCACATTCTGCAGCATTATCTTGTACAAAAGCCGATAATGTCGTCAGAACTTCCTTATCTTGTCCTTTCATTCTTACAGCTTTAGCATTACCTGTATTATTGCTTTTTGAGAACAGAATAATATTGGTGTCAACGGTTGCTGTTTCAAAAATCTTTAGTCCCGTGAAGTCTATCAATACAACTGGATTGGAGTTTTCTGCAAGAAATTTACGCGTTTCTTTACCATAGCCAGCCATAAGCCACTGACAAGAAGTGATATAAGAAAGCACTCCATTGTTTTTTAGGAGATTATAACCATGTTCATAGAATAAACAATAAATATCGCCACCACTATTAAAGGTTTTAAATCCCTTTCCAGCATAAAGTTGTGATAAAAGACCATCATTGTCTTGCAATGGAATATACGGAGGATTACCAATCACAATATCAAACCCTCCTTCCTCAAACACATCAGCGAACCAAGTATGCCAAAGGAAGAACTGGTCGTTGGAAGCAATGTCTTTGATGTCAGAGATATCAACTGTAACACCTTGTACAGTCATTTGCTGCTGAATCTTGTTCTGAATGCCCTGACGCATTGTGCGACGCATTTCGTGGTCTTGCTCCAAGTAATACTTGTCAATATCCTTCTTCAGTTCTGCACGCAACACATCAACATCATCTTCAAACAGCCTGTACTGGTGACCGGCATGAATCTCCTTCTTGGTATCCATGATATGGCTAAGATCAAAGCCCTTATACTGCTCCAAGAGTGAGTTTCCTTGCATAATCTTAAAGTCAAGGTTAGGCAACATGTCTGGAGTCTCCGCATCAGTAATGAGCGAAAGCCAGAAGCGAAGTCGTGCTATCTCAACAGCACCCTTCTCAATATCAACACCATAGATATTCTGCTGGATAATATGACGCTTTATCTGTGCTGCATTTTCAAAATCCTCTATTACGCCACGACAGATAAAGAGTTCGTTGAGCAAACCCATTGGAAAAGCACCTGAACCGATTGCAGGGTCGCAAATCTTAACATCTTTCAGGCATTGGCTGACATTCTGAGCAAGAGCAGAATCCTTGCTACCAAGTACAGCTACATCATGGGTAGTTACAAACTGACGGAGAGCTTCGCGGGTAGCCTCGTCTGTAACATCTGTCTGCAAGTAAGCAATCAGAGACTCGCGACACATGTACTGCACAATTTCCTTCGGAGTATAGAAAGCACCTTTGTCCTTATTATCTTCAAGAAGGTTCTCAAAGATACGTCCAAGCATTTCTGGGTCAACACCAACCTGAGCATCGTTAGGATCATTCTCATCAATGGTAAAGTTATACTCGCTGAGGAACTTGAAGAGGTCTGCAAACAGTTCTGAAGGGAACACGCTTACAGCATTATCCTCTTCCGTACGTTCAAACAGACCGCCGAGGAAAGGCACGCGGACTGAACGCAACCCTTCTACCTTTGTGTCGAACATCTCTTCACGCAGATTCAATGGAGTATCAAGACAAGAGAACAAAGGTTCAAGAATGTCGTCGAGGAAATCTTCCTTTTGTTCTTCTGTAGCATTGTTGAAAAGCTGTAGCATGAAGTCCTGAGAGCCATTTGTCCACAGTTCATCAGTAGAACCCAACCAACCTTTCTTCTGAAGGAAATGAAGGAACACTATGCGTCCAAGGAGTTTCTTGATGTAGTCACGAACGAGCTTTTCGTTTTCACCAAGTTCATAGAACAATTCGCTTGGCTGCAAATCATCATTATCTTTCCATTCGCCTTTGCCTTCGCCCTTGTCAACATATTCCTTTCCTATGACATGACCAACAAAACGACCATATCGAACTTTGTACTTCTCAAAGAATTCCTTTGAAAGACTCTCCACGTCAAACGCCTTGACAATATCCTCCAGAGCAATGTTTCCATGCTTGTCAGCCAACTTCTTGAAATTCTCTGCTGCTGTGCGGCAACTCTGGTTAGGTCCGAGCAGGAAGGTGTATCTCTTTGAGTCAGTAGATTCCTGATTGTTGCCTAGCTTGCTACAGAAAGAGAAACGCCAATCCCAACGAGTGTCATCTTCATAATGGAAAATCATGAAGGCACTGGAGAATGTTGACATTATGCGACGAACCAAGGATTGGATGGAAACGCGGTTTCGCTCCATCTGCACATGACTGCTTACCGTAATGTCAAAGATATCGGTTGGGTTCATCGGTATATTGATCGTACCCAAACGCAGTATCTGGGATATTCCTATTGTAGATGCCATCGCGGTAAGTTCCGGATTATTCTCCAGGACATCCTCTTCGTATGCATCTTCGTACTTGTCCTCACCAAAGATTGGAAGGATGATGTTTTCTACAAAGTCTTCTCCACCTTTATATCTTTCGTGGAAATATGATTTAAGGTCAACCATAATGATTCGTTATTTAGAAAGTCCAATGAATACTTCTGCCTTACCGTAACGCTGCTGCAAGTTTGCAACAATATTTCGGATTTCTCGTTCTATCATATCGTCAAAGTGCTCTTGTGTCATGCCTCCGAACAAATCGCCTTGCTTCTGGCACCTATTGGCAGCTTCTTCAAAGGAAAGTATCTTTTTAATAATATCTGAATTACCTTTGTTAACCAAAGTAAAGGCATCCGCAAGGAGCGTTTTTGAGGTATTTGACATCGTCACATTCTGCTGCATTCGTCGCAGAATCTCCTTTGCCTTGGTAGCTTTCGTGCTGCTACCCATTCTGACATTCATTCTGTGGAGATACTGATTGACAGCCTTCTCTGCCTTTTTCTTACATTCTTCCCAATGCTCAGGAAGTGGAGCGGGAACAGCATCCTGCGCAACAGAGAAATGTTCATACATCTCAGAAGCAGAAATGACTTTGCCTTTATTCTCAGTAGGGTCAACCTTAACGAAGAGGCCTGACATCCGAGGAGTACGAACAAGGAAATAAGCCATACCGTCTTCTGCATCAGTAGCACATTCCAAGTTCTCGTTCAGTTGAAGAATATAGTCGTATCTTTCTGGATGAGCATTCTTGTATTGCTTCAACTCATAGATGTATTTCTCCAATGGAGATTCCTCACCATTGACAACAGTGTTGAGGTCATAGTGACTTACCTCCTCAACGGCAGTAAAGACCTTGCTGTCTTCTCCAAAGAGAGTGTGGAATGACTGCAGTTTGGTATATGCTTTCTGCACAAGCTGAATCTCAGCATCGCCTTCTGCACTTGGCTTGAAATTATACACATAAACCTTATCCTGAGTGGAACCGATACGGTTTACGCGACCAATGCGCTGCATCAGACGGGTAGAGTTCCACGGCGTATCGTAATTCAGGATGACGTTGGCTCGATGCAAGTTTATGCCTTCCGCAAGAACTTCCGTTGTAACAATGATGTCATAATCATTCTTTTGCTCTTCGCCAGGCTTCTTTCCGTAGTTGGCATCGAAGTTCGCTTGGATAACAGGTTCCATTTCTTTACGATTCTCCGCTGTTACCTTCAATACTCTGTAGCCTTTTCCTTCAGCCACTCGCTTTATCGTATCAACAGTATCTATGGCCTCGGAGAATACCACCAGCTTCTGCGGTACATTCTTCTCTGGATCGAAAAGTACATGCTTCAGATTCTCCTTGAATACATCAAGTTTTGGATCCTCGGTATTCTTTGCCCAGCGGTCGCAAAGATCGGAAATAAGATCGTAGTCAGCACGAAGAAGGTCAATGTAATCCGACTTCATGTCAGCAGGAGCATATTCCTTATTGCGGTCGTTCTCATTGCGTCCTTCCTCGTTTAGTTTTTCTATTTTTGCACGAATGTCATCAAGGCAATCACTGAAAGAAACCACACGATTGCGTTTCTTCTCCTTTGCCATTCTGTCAAGTTCTGTGTTGATATTAATTTGTGGACAGATGAAGATATGACCAGACTCCCACATGTCAATCATGTTCTTCGTGTATTGGCGCAGATTACGGAGAGACTCATAGAACGCAGAGAAACTGCTTTCAAGGCGCTTGACAAGGTTTATCTGCATGATGTTGGCAAGCTGTTCTGCCAAGGTATCAGCATTGCGCGAACCCTTACCCTTGTACTTTTCCTTTTCTTTAGGATCTACGAGGAACTGAATGGCACGATAACGATAATAATTAAGGTAGCGAGAACTCCTTAGTTTATATTCGTCGGAAGGAGCTATGATGTCCATAGTCTCTGCAAAGAGATGAGAGAGGGTGGAATCCATCTTGTATTCAAGTTCATTAGGCCCTTCTATCTTTGGGAACTTCAGGTTCTGTCGTTCCATGTCATCCTTATAATACTTGGTGACATCCGTTCGTGTACGACGAACCATTATATCCGTCAAAACGCAATCTCGAATGCGTCGTGACAGTTTCTTAAGGTTCTCACTTCGTTCTTCAGGAGTAGTAGGGTCGTCGTCATCAGGATGAATGATGCTTGAATATTCGGCATTAATCTCAGAGAAGAAGTTTTCAAGGTTTCCGCTGTTAGCTTTCGTCAGAGTAGTGTCAGCATGGCTACGCTCAAATAGGTAAATCTGATTCTTCAAATCGTCAGGACGGTTGTTCTGAGGCGTAGCACTAAGCAGACCTATATAAGGATAAGCACCAGTATCAGCTCCTATCTGACTGATAAGATCGTCAAGAGACTTATACATGTTTGTTCCGCTATTACGGAACTTGTGGCTTTCGTCAATAATGATAAGACCATAATTCTCATGAAGCAGTTCTCCGTCAAAGTCGCCAGTATCTCCGCTGTCATTGTCATTATTGTCATCATCATCTATTTCTTCTCCAACGAGTTTTCCGATGCTACCCGTTGTGATGTAGTCAATATAATTTTCCATCTTGTCGGAAGCATCCTCGTCAAAGAGCTTAATCGTTTCTACCCAAGCGGATCTGATAGCCGGAGGAGTAATAATGAGAACCTTACGCTCACGACCGTCATCGTCAGGAAACTGAAGGAAGTGCTTGATTACCAATGAGCCTACAATAGTCTTTCCCAAGCCTACAACATCAGCAAGCAGGAAGCCGCCATGTTCTTTCATTGTATTGAAACATTGCTTTACGGCATCAATCTGATAGGTATATTTGTCGTAACCTTGCGGCAGATAGCTCTCAATGACTTCGTCAATGTCCTTATCCACCAAATCGCCAAACTTTGTTTGAAGCAATTTGATGTATAGTTCGTAAGGTGTAAGAGGTTCTGGTTCTTTGTTTTTCTCGTCTTCTATTTGCTGAACAGGTTTAGACGGTTTGAGAATTTGTTCAAGGAACTCTTGTGTCCAATCCTCAGCTTGTTCCCACTTTTCTTCAAACCATGTGATGTGACCTTTGCGTGTTGGTTTGAGCGGCGCATTGATCATGTAAGGATCGTTCTCCAACACATTGAGTTCGGCATTTCCTTCCAGTCCCTTCTTTGTGAAATTACTACTGCCAACGATGGCGTGCATCTGCTTTTCTTCGTTATCCTCAGATGTGAAGATATAGCACTTGGAATGAAGGAACTGGCTTTCGTCATCTTCATTCTTACGGAAAGTACGGATTTCAATCTTTGATTCCGGAAGGGACTCGGTGAGCTGAGCTTTATGTGAACCATTCTTCACAAAACCCTTTTCGCAGAATGTCAGAAGGAGATCTATTACCTGCTTATACTCATCAAGTAGATTGTCTGCAAGGTCATCAATGTTGGTGCGGATAAATTCGTCGGGATATGATTTGTTCATGAACTTCGGCTCCTTCAGCATCTTTGCATAGACGTATGGGTCTTTACCAATGAGGAGTTTCAGTTTTGCTCCGTCACGATTGAGGAATTCTTGAAGTTCTTTTACGACAAGCGCAGTGCCAGGTATATCCCAATAACCTGTGGCAATACGAATAGTGTCCACCTCTGGCATAGAGATGCACTCCTTCAACGCGCCAACCATTTTCAGATTGGCACTGTTGTCTATCAGTGTCTTGTTCATAGCACAATAGATTATGGACGTACTGTCTTATCTGACCCCTCCAACCTCCCCACAAGGGAGGCTATAAGAGAATGTGGGCAAACGCAAAAAGAGCCTCCGATGAAGAAAAAGAAAGCGCGGACGCAACCTTATCTTCAACCAGAGGCCCTGAGAAAGCCCACAATAAACAGATAAGCCGTCCACGCTATCGCGCAGACGTTCTTATTACTTCTGTTTATTGTTAGTTCTGAATCAAAATAAGAATTTCTCAGGTTCCTGGTTGATTCGATAACACAGAACGTTGTTATTTTCTAATATGTAGTTCCTTGCCCGCCGGCAAGTGGTTATTTTTCGGCGACAAAATTACGAATAAAATGGTAAAACTCCAAATAATAATCAATATTTATTCAATTTGGTCGTAAAATTTAAGAAATGGTTCTGCATCACTTTAGTGGCAAAACAT
>JAZRYU010000160.1:0-26465 GCA_045600885.1 Prevotella sp. | reverse complement strand
GCGCAGGAAAACGGTCGCAAGCTCCCAGAAAACTGCCAAACGCAGAAAACGGAAACATTAGAAAACAATTCCGCGGTGAGTTTTCTTTGTTTTTGTTTTCTCCGTTAAGGGGTTTTCTCCGTCAGGAGTTTTCCAAGGGCTCCCAAAGTAGCGATAAAGTAAACATTAAAGCTCTGTTTTCTGTTATAATATCAAGTCATAGGGCTTAACCTACTTAAAATACATGTTATTCAATATGTTACATACGTTTACCGGACACCATTAAATTGTAATAAACAAAAATCAACATGAACAAGAACATCTTAATCGGTGCTGCCTTTGCACTGGCAGCTTGCAGCCCAAAAGTTACGGAAGACATGGCACTAAAGAGTGACAATCCGCTCCTTCAAGAGCCGACAAACAAATACGAGATCCCTCTGTTCTCAAACATTAAATATTCTGACTATCTGCCTGCCGTTCAGCTTGGCATCGCTCAGCAGAAGAAAGAGGTGGAAGCTATCATCAACAATCCGGCTGAGCCTGACTTCAACAACACCATCCTCGCCCTCGACAACTGCGGTCAGGATCTTGAAAAGGCTACTGCCGTATGGGGATTGCTCCAGGGTACTGACAATACTGACGAGCTGGAGAAGGTGACGGAGGACATTCTGCCAATTCTCACAGCTGCGGAAGACGAGATTGCGATGAACGATAAGCTCTTCCAGCGCATAAAGAAGGTCTATGACAAGCGTGAGTCTCTCGGTCTGAACACAGCACAGATGCGACTTCTCGAGAAGAAATACCGCAACTTCGTACGCAGCGGCGCCCTGCTCTCCGATGCAGATAAGGACAAGCTGAAGGCGATAAACCAGGAAATGTCTGATGCGATGAAGAGTTTCGGTCAGAACATCCTGAAGGAGACTAACGCAATAGAGATTTACATTGACGACGAGAAGGAACTCTCCGGTCTGCCAGCAAACACTATTGAAACAGCTGCCGAAGAGGCTAAGAAGCGCGGACACGAAAAGGGGTGGTCGTTTACGGTTCACGCTCCTGTGCGCCTGACTGTTCTCGCCGCTGCCGACTCTCGCAGTCTTCGCGAGAAGATGTACAAGGCTTACACGTCTCTCTGCTCTAACAAGAACGAATACAACAACGAGACGAACATCAACCGCATTCTGGACCTCCGCTACAGAAAGGCGCAGCTCCTTGGTTTCAACACTTTCGCAGACTTCATGCTTGACAACGTGATGGCGAAGACTGTGGAGAACGCTGAGGAACTGATGTATAAGCTTTGGGAACCAGCAAAGAAAAAGGTAGAAGAGGAAGTTCGCGATATGCAGGCTCTTGCCGATCGTGAGAATGCTGGCATAAAGATTGAGCCTTGGGACTACTCATACTATCAAGAGAAGGTAAAGAAGGAACGCTTCAACCTCTCTGACGATGATCTACGTCCTTACTTCGCACTCGATAGCGTAGTGAAGGGCATGTTCTACGTGGCGAACCGTCTTCACGGCACTACCTTCGAGCTTCTGCCAGATGCTCCGAAGTATAATCCAGAGGTAACCGTATATGACGTAAAGAATGCTCAGGGCAAGCATCTAGCAGTCTTCATGACCGACTATTTCCCACGTGAGACTAAGCGCGGCGGTGCATGGATGAGTGAGCTGAAGGGCGAATCAAACATCAACGGTGTTGAGGAACGTCCTATAATTTATAATGTGGGCAACATGACAAAGCCTACAAAGGATCAGCCTTCACTGCTCAGCCTCGATGAAGTAGAAACCGTCTTCCATGAGTTTGGTCACGGTATGCACGGAATGTTTACCACAGCAGAATACCGCGGACAGTCTGGAACAAACGTGGACCGCAACATGGTGGAACTGCCATCGCAGATAAACGAGCACTGGGCTTTCGAGCCAGAGGTGATGAAGGTTTATGCAAAGCACTACATCACTGGCGAGGCTATACCTGACTCTCTCATCGCAAAGATGGATGCTTCGGCAAAGTTCAACCAGGGCTTCATGACAACAGAGCTCGTGGCTGCTTCCCTACTCGACCTTGAATGGCACAAGATGCCTTACACTGGTCATGTGGATGTAATGGAATTCGAGAAGAAGGTGTCAGAGAAACTTGGCAAGCCTGAGCTCGTGGAATATCGTTATCGCAGTCCTTACTTCCGCCATATCTTTGCTAGCAACGGCTACGCTTCCGGCTACTTCACTTACCTTTGGGCAGCTGTTCTTGACACAGACGGTTTCGAACTCTTCAAGGAGCGCGGCATATTTGATCAGGAAACAGCAAAGTCATATCGCGAGAACATTCTGGAGAAGGGCGACAGCGAGGATGCCATGACTCTTTACGTTCGTTTCCGCGGACATAAGCCTTCGCCAGATGCTCTGCTCCGCTCAAGAGGACTAAAAGAGTAGGTATGCCATTATTCATATCAAGAAATAAGCGGCATACACAAAAAATCCTCTTAAACAGATTGTATTGGAACGGATTTTGTATTAAGATGGCAGAATACGTTTAATAAAAAAGAAAAATGGCACAAAAATTCTCAGAAGAGACTTCAAAGATGTTATCATACTCCCGACAGGAGGCTCAGCGTCTGCACTGCAACAGTGTGGAGCCAGAGCATCTTATGTTGGGATTCCTTCGTCTGAACTCGGACATAAACCTCAAGATATTCACCGACAACAATATCGACATCAACGAAATGAAGGGAGACATGGAGAAGAACATCTTGGGCAGTGATGCTACCCAAGAGGACATTCTCAACATATCGCTCTCCGCTTCGGCAAACCACCTGATACGCATGGCTGTAGTGGAATCTTCACTGGCAGGCAGCGGTAGCGTGGAACCTATACACGTGCTGATGGCAATGATGAGCAGTCGCAGCAAGAACTCCGTAAAGGACTATCTGGAGGAGAAACACCTGAACTACAACATCATCAAAGACTTAGTGAAGCCTGCAATGAAGAATCCGAACAGCGACCTCACGCAGCAGTCTTCACAGGCTCAGGCAAGCCAGTCGTCTGCACCTCAGAACAACGACGCACAAAAGAAGCCAAACATAAACAATCCGTTTAACCCAAATCCATTCTCAAACAGCATTGACGACGATGATCCGGAAGAGTTTGAGAGCGAGATTATGGGCGACAACTCCACTTCGGTAAAGAACGGAAAGAAGGGAGGAAAGGAGTCTAAGACACCTGTCTTGGACAATTTCTCTACAGACCTCACTCTGGCAGCCCGTCAGAACAAGCTCGACCCGATGGTTGGACGAATGAGGGAGATAGAGCGCGTTGAGGAAATACTCTGTCGCAGAAAGAAGAACAATCCGGTGCTCATCGGTGAGCCTGGCGTTGGCAAGAGTGCCATCGTGGAAGGTCTTGCGCAGATGATTGCCGACAAGAAGACGTCGCCTGTGCTCTTTGACAAGCGACTTCTCTCGCTCGACCTCACTGCCGTCGTTGCCGGTACGAAGTATCGCGGACAGTTTGAGGAGCGCATGAAGGCGATAATCGGCGAACTGGAAGAAAATCCCGACATCATCATCTTCCTTGACGAGATACACACGCTCATCGGCTCTGGTTCTGCAGCAGGAAGCATGGACGGCGCAAACATCCTGAAGCCAGCTCTTGCTCGCGGCACTGTACAATGTATCGGTGCTACGACGCTCGACGAATATCGCAAATCCATTGAGAAGGATGGTGCTATGGAGCGCCGTTTCCAGAAGGTGATTGTGGAACCTACAACGAAGGAGGAAACTCTGGAGATTCTGCACAACCTGAAGGACCGCTACGAGAAGCACCACCGCGTATGCTATTCAGACGAAGCACTGAAGGCTTGCGTGGATCTGACGGAACGTTATATCTCTGACCGCTATTTCCCAGATAAGGCTATTGACGCAATGGACGAGGTGGGTTCTCGCATTCACTTGAAGAACTCAGCCGTTCCACAGCCTATTCTGGACAAGGAGAATGAAATAAAGGAGATCCGTAAGCAGAAGATGGAGGCCGTTGACAGCCAGGACTTTGAGGCTGCAGCAAACCTTCGCGACCAGCAGACCGTTCTTGAAAAAGAGCTGCAACAGCTGAAGGACGACTACAACAACACTAACCGCGAGAACTACTCTCCTGTAGAGGAAGAGAATGTGGCTGACGTGGTGTCAATGATGAGTGGCGTGCCTGTAAACAGAGTAAAGGAAGCTGAGGGCAAGCGCCTGAAGGAAATGGCTGATGTGCTGAAGGCAAAGGTCATTGCTCAGGACGATGCCATTACAAAGATGGTGAAGGCCATTCAGCGCAACCGCATCGGTCTTCGCTCAAAAAATCACCCTATCGGTGCCTTCATGTTCCTCGGTCCTACAGGTGTTGGTAAGACTCACCTTGCAAAGAAGCTTGCAGAGGAAATGTTCGGTTCGGCAGATGCCATCATCCGCGTTGACATGAGCGAATATTCAGAGAGCTTCAATACATCACGTCTCGTTGGTGCGCCTCCGGGATATGTTGGTTACGACGAAGGCGGTCAGCTTACAGAGCGTGTTCGCCGCAAGCCATATTCCATCGTGCTTCTTGACGAGATAGAAAAGGCTCACAGCAATGTGTTCAACATGCTGCTTCAGGTGCTTGACGAAGGAAGAATGACTGACGGCAATGGTCGTCTCATTGACTTCTCGAATACCATTATTATAATGACAAGTAATGCCGGAACACGCCAGCTTAAGGACTTCGGACTTGGTATCGGCTTCGAGCGCATCCACTCTCGCGATCTTCAGGATGAGAAGAATAAGGAGTATGCCCGCAGCATTATCCAGAAGAGTCTCTCAAAGCAGTTTGCGCCAGAGTTCCTGAATCGTCTTGATGAGATTATCATGTTCGATCAGCTCTCAAAGGATGCCATCAAGAAAATCATTGACCTTGAGCTTCGCGACCTTATCAATCGTGTGGAAGAACTTGGTTACCACATTGAGATTGAGGCTGACGCGAAGGACTTTGTAGCTGAAAAGGGTTACGACATCCAGTATGGTGCCCGTCCTCTGAAGCGTGCTATCCAGACTTACATTGAAGACAACGTATGCGAACTGCTTCTCTCAGAAACCTTGGCAGAAGGCGATACCATTCTCATCCGCAAGGAAGAGGAAAAGATCTTCGCGGAGAAGAAGGCTTAAAAGGTATTCACGATTAAGAAGGCATTGGGATTACCGCATTGGAAACGACGCCCCATGGCGTCGTTAAACTGACACAAAGACTATTTTGCTCATTAACGACGCCATGAGGCGTCGTTTCCAAAAATAACAAAAAACTCAAAACAAGATAATTATGACTTTATCCGTAATAGGCTGTGGAGCCATGGGCGGCTCAATGGTAGAGGGCTGGCTCAACACACCAGAACTCATTCCGGCTGCGGACATCACTGCTGCCGACCTCTATGAATCTTCTCTTCAGCGTTTTGCTGACGCAGGTGCAAACATCACGACAGACAACAATGCCGCAGCAAAAGGCAAGGACGTTGTATGCGTAGTCGTTAAGCCTTGGCTCGTTGAGCAGGTTCTTGGCGGCATCAAGGACACTCTCACAAAGGAGCAGATCCTCATCGTTGTTGCAGCAGGAGTATCGCTCGAACAGATTAAGGCTGTCGTAGGCAACGAGATCTCTGTTGTCCTCTGTATTCCAAATACAGCCATCGCTGTGAAGGCAAGCATGACCTTCATCGTGCCTGACAGCAACGTCACTCCAGAACAGCTGACTATCGTAGAGAACCTCTTCAATGCAACAGGTTCTTGCATGAAGGTAGAAGAAAAGCAACTTTCTGCTGGCACTGTTCTCGCTTCTTGCGGAATAGCCTACGCAATGCGTTATGTTCGCGCGGCTTCGGAAGGTGGTGTTCAGCTCGGCTTCAAGGCAGATATGGCTAAGGACATCGTTCTTCAGACAATGAAGGGCGCAGTGGAACTTCTCCAGGCAAGCGGCAATCATCCTGAAGCTGAGATTGACAAGGTGACTACTCCTGGCGGTCTTACCATCCGCGGTCTCAATGCAATGGAAAAGAACGGCTTCACCAATGCCGTTATTCAAGGACTTCTTGCTTAAGGTTCACAATAAATTGCGAGCAAGAATCACCGAACTATCGAATTATCGAGTTATCGAAAATAAATAATGAAACAAAGATTAGTAATAAAGGTAGGAAGCAACGTGCTCACACGCGCTGACGGTACGCTAAACATCACTCGCATTTCTGCCATCGTAGATCAGATAGCAGAACTTCGCAAGCTGCGCCACGAGATCATTCTTGTGTCTTCAGGTGCCGTAGCAAGCGGAAGGAGCGAACTCAGGGTTGAATCCCACCTTGACAGTGTAGAGCAACGACAGTTGTTTTCTGCTATAGGTCAGGTGCGACTGATAAATCATTACTACGACCTCTTCCGTGAGCACAACATCCACATCGGACAGGTGCTTACGATGAAGGAGAACTTCCAGGCTGGCGAACAGTTCCAGAACCAGAAAGCTTGTATGCAACTGATGCTTGACATGGGTGTTCTGCCTATCGTAAACGAGAACGACACCGTAGCTCTCACTGAGCTTATGTTCACCGACAACGATGAACTCTCTGGTCTTATTGCGAAGATGCTCAAGGCAGATAAGCTTATCCTGCTCTCCAACATTGACGGTATCTATGACGGCGATCCAAAGAATCCGGAATCTAAGGTTATAGAGAAGGTTGCTCAAGGCACAGACCTCAGCGAGTATATCCATCGCGAGAAGAGCAGTTTCGGTCGTGGCGGCATGGAGTCAAAGTATCACACAGCCTCTTCCGTTGCAAAGGAAGGCATCGACGTAATCATTGCAAACGGAACTCGCGACAACATCCTCGTTGACCTTATCACAAAGCCTGAAACAGTTCTCCACACGGAATTTCTAAAGTAAAAAACGAAAAATGAAAAGTGAAAGATCCCTACGCACAGCACTTTTCACTTTTCATTTTTCACTCTTCACTTAACAATGAACCCAATATTCAAAACAGCAAAAGACGCCGCTCGTTTCGTAGCACTTCTTACTGACGAGCAGCGCAACCAGATACTCAACGCCGTAGCTGATGCTATCGTGGCCAACACAGAGAAGCTTCTTGCAGCTAACGCAGAAGACCTCGCCAAGATGGACAAGGAGAATCCTCTCTACGACCGTCTTCAGCTTACTCCGGCTCGTCTTGAAGGCATAGCTTCAGACATGCGTAATGTCGCTACCCTACCCTCTCCGCTCGGCATTACTCTTGAAGACAGAACACTTCCTAACGGTCTCCGTCTCAGAAAGAAGTCTGTGCCTTTCGGAGTAATCGGCGTTATCTACGAGGCTCGTCCTAACGTAACTTTCGATGTTTTCTCCCTCTGCCTCAAGAGCGGAAATGCTTGCATCCTGAAAGGCGGTCGCGATGCAGATTGCTCAAACCGCGCTGCCATCAATCTTATCCATGAGGTTCTTGAAAAACTTGAAGCAGACGGTCTTAAACTTCCAGGAGCCACTGCGCCTGAAGCGTCAGCTTCTGGTCTCACCGCTTGCGTTTCTCTCCTCGAGGCAACCCACGAGGCAACAGCAGAACTTCTCGGTGCTGTGGGCTATGTTGACATCTGTATTCCTCGTGGCGGTCGTCGTCTCATCGACTTCGTTCGCGACAATGCGAAGGTGCCTGTCATCGAGACTGGTGCAGGCGTTGTTCATGCTTACATCGACAAGGCTGCAAACATGCAGATGGCTGCCGACATCGTCCTGAATGCTAAGACTCGTCGCGTCAGCGTCTGCAATGCTCTCGACACTCTTCTCGTTCACAAGGACAAGATGGCAGAACTGACAGACATCATTGCTAAGCTTCAGGCTAAGAACGTTGATATACATGAGAACGACTGCGACTTCGGCAAGGAGTTTATGGCATACGCAATGAACCTCCGCGTCGTTGATTCTCTCGACGATGCCATCAATCACATCGCTCAGTTCGGCTCAGGTCATAGCGAAAGTATTATCACTGACGACGAGGCTGCTGCAGAGCGCTTCCAGACAGAGGTTGACGCTGCTTGCGTATATGTAAACGCACCAACAAGCTTCACCGACGGTGCACAGTTCGGACTTGGTGCAGAGATAGGAATTTCTACTCAGAAGCTCGGTCCTCGCGGTCCGATGGGATTGATGGAAATGACCACATACAAGTGGCTGATCAACGGAGACGGACAGGTGAGAGCGTGAAGCTATTTCAATATAATGATGTAAAGAACAGAAAACAGGGCTTAATGTTTACTCCTTTCGCCGCTCGGGAGCCCATGGAAAACTCCTAACGGGAAAAACTCCTAACAGAGAAAACGTAAACAAAAAGAAAACGTTTCGCGACAATTCGTTTTCCTTGTTCCCGTTTTCTGCGTTAGGCTGTTTTCTGGGAGCTTGCGACCGTTTTCCTGCGCCCCCTTGTCAGCAGTCATGAAACGTTTTGGCGCGTTTTCTGTTTACATTTTCTTTTCAATTAATCATTGATAATTCTATTTATATTTTGCAGAACCCAGCTATCACAGACAGCTATAACGACCCGATGGGTGCGGCGATAACAGACTTTCACCGAACAGGAAAGGCTGACAAGCTGCGTGTTTTTTCTTCAATGTTTGAGGAAGATGAGATACCTGTTGAGGTTCTGTTCCGCCAGTACGACGAAATGCCGGAACTGGAGCAGATAGCCTTGCAACTTGCCAAGGGAAAAATTCTGGATGTAGGTGCTGGAGCTGGCTGCCATAGCTTGGCTTTGCAAGATATGAAGAAAGAGGTTACGGCAATTGACATCTCGCCACTTTCCGTAAGCGTGATGAAAGAGAGAGGAGTAAAGAACGTCTTGCTTCAGGACTTCTTTGCCGAAGATTTCTGCGAGAAATATGACACAATCATCATGCTGATGAACGGCACCGGCATCGTCGGAAAGCTTAAGAACATCGGCACATTCTTTGAGAGAGCAAGCCAGTTGCTTTCACCTGAAGGTCAGATCCTTATAGACTCTACAGACCTTGCTTACATCTTCGAAGACGAAGACGGTTTCTTCGATGCGACGGAGTTTGAGAACTACTACGGCGAAGTAGATTTCCAGATGCAGTATAAAAACATAAAAGGCGAGCCTTTCGACTGGCTCTACCTTGATTTTCAGACTCTTTCTCAGGCCGCAGAAGCTCACGGCTTCCACGCCGAATTGATTAAAGAAGGAGAAAACGACGACTATCTCGCCCGACTGTCTCCACTCTAATACTCAAACCATTTATATAAAGAAACAAGCATTTTTGTTCAATTATTGGAGTATATTTCAAGAATTAGGAACTTTTTTTCAACAAATTGACGCTATAATAATAGTTTTCCTTCGTTATTTTAAATATAAATTTTTAACTTTGCACCCATAAAATCATAAAAGATTTATGGACAAAGAACAAAAAGAGGTCACTTATATCAACAGATTAAAAGTTGTGTTGGCAGAGAAACATCTGACCAACAAATAGCTTGCAAACAAATTAGGCAAAGACCAAGGCACCGTTTCAAAATGGTGTACCAACAGTTGCCAACCCTCACTCGAAACAATGGTTGCAATAGCCAAGATTCTGGAGGTAGATATGAACGGACTCATAAGATTTGAGGAACTGCTGGTAATAGAAAAAAGTTCCACAGCTTGTGGAAATATTTAAGCCGTAGCATTCTGTTGTAAGAAAACGAAACATACTATCATGCAAAATACAATAGCAAAAGATACGCTACGTGAGTATGTGGAGAAGAATGAGGTGGTCTTGACGAAGGGCGACAGTTTGCTATGAACGAACTATAAACGAAAATATAAGTATTAACATTCAAGCCAAATAACTTGCGATTGCCAATGAAATAAAGAAACGAATACTTGACATCCTTGACTCGACTGGGTATCAGAATTAGCACTTCAACGAGAACCTCCATCGCAGTCAAATCATCGGATGCTCACGCACCTTCACTTGGCAAATAGTGCATAAAAAGATTAAAAAAAACGTGCTGAAATGCATGAAAAAGTTGATTGGCTTTGCCGGCTAGAAACTACATGCTAATTTTGCACGATAAACGCTGACGATTATGCAGACAACCAACGCACATAGCTTCACAGAACACCTCTCGGAGTTCTATCACTACCTGACAGGCCCGGGTGGTGTGAATGCCCATTCTCGTACCAACTATATTTCGTGGTTGAAGTTCCTTGATGAGCAAGGGTATGCGTTGACCGAACTGCAAACGTATGATGACATCGATGACCTGCTGGCAACGGATGCCTCACGTCAACAGAACCGCAGCATTTACACCAAACCGAATGACATCGTGAATTTCAAGTCGGCTCTACGCAAGTACCTCAAATTCCGTCAGTCGGATTTTGCCCATCAGCAGGAGGATACGATTCTTGCGGAAATCAACAAGGTGCAAAACGATGCTACACTATCAGCAACCGAACGTGAAGCAATTGTAAAGGTGCGTGTTGGTCAAGGCAAGTTCCGTGATAAGCTCGTAGATTATTGGCGAGGGTGCTCCATTTCCACGTTCTCGCATTTTGACCTACTGATAGCACGCATATCATGCCGTGGCGAGATGCTGACAACTAGCAACGCCTTGACGTGTTCAACGGTCTTCTGCTACTGCCGAATTACGACAAACTGTTCGA
Organism: Prevotella sp.; assembly: GCA_045600885.1. Taxonomy (GTDB): domain Bacteria; phylum Bacteroidota; class Bacteroidia; order Bacteroidales; family Bacteroidaceae; genus Prevotella. The sequence goes on along the minus strand of JAZRYU010000160.1, from coordinate 15,794 downwards.
CAAAGGTTATATTTCGTTTGATGACAACGGGCGAGTTATCTATTCCCGATACATTGACAATACCGACCGAAGACTGCTCAAAATGGATAACACCCTGCATCTGATCAAGATTGAAGATGCCCACAAAACGTACCTTAGGTATCACAGAGATAACTGCTTAATGCTGTAAATTGAAGAATGAGCAATACGTGTTTCACTATATACAAGGTAGTTGGCAAGAAAGAATCCGTTGCCAAACTGCACAGAACGATCAAGGAGTTGGATGACCGTCAGGCACCTCTTGTCGAGAACGAATGGTACAATCCGAAACTTTGGTTAGGATGCATTGTTGCAGCTCTTGGTGGAAATCCCGAACGTGTGGCGTGCCGTGGAACCATTACCCATTACGAACTGACGGACGAAGTGCTGACTGTCAACACCGAAACGGCTTGGACGGAAATGGCAGAAACAAGGCGTTACATCAAGGATTGTTTCCCCGACCTCAGTATCTATTACCTGGAGGAAGAAGAAGGCTGCGAACGCTTCAACACGAATGATGCAGCAGGAGTTTTCTTCAAAGAGCATTACTACTTGGACACTTCAGATGGCATAAAATATTTCTGTACGCTACAGGAAGTTGCCGACTTTGCCGAAGGCGTAGTCGGGCATAAGTCAGAAGCGTCCTTCAATTGCATCAAGGATGCTTTGAGGCGTTACACGGAGAAATACGAAGATGATGACGTGCGCTATGATTTACATGAAATCAAGGTGTGCGATGATTAAAGTGACAATAATATGAACGAGATAATTAAAGTGATAACTGATCCAGAGTACAAGCGATGGATTAACAACATCGAAAGACGATTCCGTCAGCAGCAGATAAAGGCAGCTGTGCAGGTCAACTCCAGTAAGATTGAGTTCTACTGGAGCCTTGGTCGTGACATCTGCCAGATGCACGTTGAGGAGCGTTGGGGTGAATCGGTCATCAAGCAGTTGAGCGAAGATTTGCGTCTCGCGATTGACGAAGCAAAGGGACTTACGCCTGGAAACTTATACTATTGCAAGAGATTCTATTTGCTTTATAGTCAGCTTTTTGAAAAAGTTCCCCAGGTTGGGGAAATAATTCATCGCAGGTTAGGTAGTGAACCTCATAATGATGATTTGCAAATTGTTCCCCAAGTTGGGGAAATATTTAAGCCCCTGCATACTATCCCAGAAAATGGCTTACTTCCGCTTAATATTTTTGCCATCCCCTGGGGACATCACAAAGCTATCCTTGACCGATACGAGAACGAACCGATGAAGGTTTTGTTCTATGCTGCCAAGACATTGGAGCACAGCTGGTCAAGGGCCGTACTGGAGAACATGATGGGCGATAAAGGTAAAGACAATGGCCTCTATGAACGCCAGGGTAAGGCGGTCAACAATTTCCCAGCAACAATGCCTTATCCAACGGGTGACCTTGCTGCCGAAATGATAAGCGACCCTCTGAACATGTCGTTCCTAAAGCTGAAGGCAATGTATGACGAGCACACGCTGAAACAGGCACTTATACGTCACGTCAACGACCTGCTGATGTCGCTTGGAACGGGATTTGCCTACATCCGCAACGAATACCTTCTCTCCGTTGCTGGCAAGGAACAGTTCTCAGACCTCTTGTTCTATAATACCAAGTTGCATGCCTATGTGGTTGTGGAGGTCAAGGTCACAGAGTTTGAATCATCCTACCTCGGTCAGTTGTCCGGCTACATGTCGCTGGTTAATCATATACTGAAAGATGACATTGACCGACCTACCATCGGTCTTCTCATCTGCCGCAGCAAGAACAACGTCTTTGCTCAATACTGCCTTGAGGGTTACAACCAACCTATAGCCATCACGGCATACGAGGGCATTCAGATTCTGCCAGAGAACTTCAACGATACGTTGCCAAGCATCGAGGAGTTGGAGGCAGAAATAGAAAAGTAGAACAGAAAGGCTCTGTCGCGTATTAAGTCCTCAATCGAATACTGCAAATCGAAGTTGGCTTGTAGTTCAGCAACTCCTATTAAAATAGAAAAGGGTGTATGCCTTATTTCAGAGAAGAGAGTTGTTCGCTTGGGTTACAAAGATCAGTACAACGGCAAGTGGGAATGTGAGGCCTTGCAGATTACAGACAGCTCTGCTTTGTGCAATAAACCATATTCGCCAATGAGCCTTACAGAAGATGAACTTCAAAGGATGGCAACATTCTCGTCTGAGCATTTTGACAACCTTGTGAAGCTCGTGAATATTACAGTAGAAGAGTGCAGATTACTTGTCGCTTAACCTAACTTTATGGATAAAACAAGCGTATCAGTTTGAAAAATTCCATATGTGGAAATAAATCAAAAGAGTGAATGTAAAGTACTTACCATCCAATTGTAAGTTTTCCCCATTGGAGAAATATTTCAAAATAAGAACGGAGAATAGAACCAGATGACACCAAAGTTCAAGTATTACTTCTATCCATTCCTCTACAACCTGAAGGAGCGAGAAACCTGTAGGCTTTACGACCTGACCCGATACATTGGGCAAGACCTAAAACTTACGGATGGTGACCTTGAGGAGTACACAAAGGGTGGCAGAGTAACCAAACATAGCAGCCGAGTGAATTACTGCGCCTCATACCTGAAGAAGATGGGGCTTGTAGAAACATTTTCGGCAGGTACTTACCAGATAACCAGCGTGGGCAGGAAGTACTTGAGAAGTAGAGAACTGACCAATGCCAGAGCTCTTCTTGCTGACTATTCTCCAGTGCGCCATTCACGTCTGTTCTGCACTCGCTGGAATGGCATGGATAAGGCAAATGGCGTGATGGATGCTTTGGACGATGAGGAGTCTTACTCCTTATTCTTTGTGTCCATGATGATTGTCACTGGACCATCATTTACAAGCGCTACTTTCATGTCTGCGCCGAACTCACCTGTTGGGACTGGCTTTCCCATAGCTTCTGAAAGTTTCTTCACAAAAGCCTCATAGAGCGGAACGGAATGCTCGTGCTTTGCTGCGCGGAACCATGAAGGGCGGTTGCCTTTCTTCGTTGAGGCAAACAATGTGAACTGGCTGACCACTAATGCTTCGCCGTCAACATCCATGACAGAGCGGTTCATCACGCCTTCCTCATCATCGAATATGCGCATTCCAACAACTTTCTTCACAAGCCATTCCACATCTTCCATTCCGTCGGCTTCTTCCACGCCGAACAGTATGAGCAGACCATTTCCAATCTGTCCATTTACCTTGCCTTCAATTGTTACAGAGGCTTCGCTAACTCGCTGAATAACAACACGCATATTACGGATTTCTTAGATTTATTCTCTTGTAATAATGTATCAGAGCCTGTTTCGGCATTCCTGCTGAAACGAGTTTGTCAAGATTACGCTTTGCTTCCTTCTTTTTCTTCTGCTTCAACTGAAGATCTACGGCTTGAAGCAGATATTCTTTGTTCGAAGGCTCCAATTCGTATGCCTGAAGATAATCGTATTCCGCGAGAGGAAGAAGGTTTTGTCTCTCCTCGATATCAGCTCTTACAACCCACGACAGAACGCTGTCCGGATACTGCTCTACCAGAAGATTAGCATCGTCAAGTGCTTCTGTATGATGACTATCCTTCTCATTGAAGAGAGCTCGTGCCGTCAGTGCGTGAAAGTTTGTAGGCTCAGCCTTCAGGACAGCATCATAGTCAGCACGGGCTAATCCGAAGTGGAACAGTCGCTCGTTGGCGTATGCCCGATAGTACAGAGCCGTCAGATTTCCCGGTTCCAATGACAGGACATTGTCATAAATATCTTTCGCCAACTGCCATTTATCCTGCTGCATATAGTCTGCCGCCTTTGTCATACGGTCAGCTATCGTCATGCCTTTATACGGATCGGCACTCTCCTTCTGCTGTACAGAACTGAAAACTCCTTCCCCTCTCTGCTGTGAATAAGCAGAAAGAGAAAGGAGCATTGATATCAATAAGAGAGTTTTTCTCATTTATATTAAATGAAGTGAAAAGTGAAGAATGAAAAGTGAAAATTGCTGCGCAGCCTATTTTTCATTTTTCAATTCTCAATTTTCAATTATCTTACGCATTCTTAATGTAGTTAACTACCCAAGCACCAACTTCCTTTGTGCCATACTTCTCACCACCTTCAACCTGAATTTCTGGTGTGCGGACATTAGCATCAAGTGAAGCGTCAACAGCCTTGCGAACGAGTGCACCTTCTTCCTTAAGGTCGAAGTACTCGAGAAGCATAGCTACTGAGAGAATCTGTGCGAGTGGGTTAGCGATGTTCAAGCCCTTTGCCTGTGGCCAAGAACCGTGGATTGGCTCGAATACAGGAGTTGAAGAACCTGTAGAGGCTGAAGGGAGAAGACCCATAGAACCTGAGATTACAGAACCTTCGTCAGTGAGGATATCGCCGAATGTATTCTCAGTAACCATTACATCGAAGAATGTAGGCTCCTGAATCATACGCATTGCAGCGTTGTCAACATACATGTAGTCAGTATTTACCTCTGGATACTGTGGTGCCATTTCCTGAGCAACCTTTCTCCAAAGACGTGAAGAAGCAAGCACGTTAGCCTTGTCAACAACAGTGAGGTGCTTGTTGCGCTTCATTGCATACTCAAAACCAACCTTGAGAATGCGCTCTACCTCTGGACGAGTATAGTAGTTTGTGTCGAGAGCTTCCTCTACACCGTCAGCGTTGATTGTTGGCTCAACCTTCTTGCCGAAGTACATACCACCTGTAAGCTCACGGATACAGATGAAGTCAGCACCCTCTACGAGTTCCTTGCGGAGTGGAGACTTATGAACGAGGCACTTGAATGTCTGCACAGGACGGATGTTTGCAAACAGACCGAGCTTCTTACGCATAGCGAGAAGACCCTGCTCTGGACGAACCTTTGCTGAAGGGTTGTTGTCAAACTTAGGGTCACCAACTGAAGCGAAGAGAACTGCGTCAGCCTCTTCACAAACCTTGAAAGTCTCTTCTGGGAATGGATCGCCCACCTCGTCAATAGCATGAGCACCACAGAGAGCCTCTTTGTAGCTTACTTCATGACCAAACTTCTCAGCGATAGCATTCATTACTGCCACGCCTTGTTCCATAATCTCTGGGCCGATACCGTCGCCCGCAAGAACTGCAATATTAAGTTTCATATCTTGAATTTAGTTTTTGGTTACTGTGAAAAAACACCGCAAAATTACAACATATTTGCATATTTATGTAATAAAAGACGCTTATTCTTCCGTTTTTAGTCAATTATTTGACAAACGCAAAGCAGCATATTATGAATATTTGCTTTTATTTCAATGAAAAAATGTAAATTTGTACCCTGAATAATGGACTCTATCTTATATACATACCTGGCAGAAACAGATTCTACCAACAATTATGCTAAGGAAAATATTCAGTATTATCCTGGCGGTTTCCATGTGGTTTATACTCCGAATCAGACGGCAGGGCGCGGCATGGACACTAACTCGTGGGAGTCTGAAAAGGACAAGAATATTTCATTCTCCATCATCTGCCATCCGAAGATGGTCAAACCTTCCGAGCAGTTTATCCTTTCCATGGCTATTGCTGTTGACATCATCAAGTCATTGCAGGATTATATGCCCAAGGAAAAAGACCATTTCCGCATAAAATGGCCGAACGACATCTATTGGAAAGACAAGAAACTTGGCGGTATTCTCATTGAGAACAGTCTGAAAGGCTTCCGCATGGACACATGTATCATCGGCATCGGCATAAACATCAATCAGATGGAATTCCTCTCCGATGCGCCAAATCCCGTTTCGTTGAAGCAGATCTGCGGCTCGAATTGCCATGGCATGACGATTATGGAGTCCATCTGCGAGCGATTCCACAAGACTCTCCAGATCATCAAACTTCTTGAGAATCAAGACAGTCACTCGCTCAGCATTGGCTATACCAGCATTCGCGCCGACTACCATCGTCTGCTCTATCGCAACGACAACGACTGGCACGCTTTCAAAGACACAGATTTCTTCCATGCCAAGATCATGAAAGTGCAAAACGACGGACGTCTGCTCCTTCATCGTGAAGACGGCACGGAAAAAGAATACTGGCTTAAAGAGGTCAAGTTTATCATCTGATGAACACTTGTAGGGCGAGGATTTCCGAGCCGCCACAACAACGGCTCACAGATGTTCACCCTACATTTTATTACCCAGTAGCCAAGTTCGCTAAAAGTCGCCGAGTTCGGCTACGCCAAAATCATAAATCATACATCAAAAATCATAAATGTAACTATGGCAAACAAATTCATCGCAGCTTCTTACAAGCTGTTTACTACAGACAAGAATACTCCCGTAGAAGAGGCTACTGAGCAGCAGCCTTTCGTTTTCATTTCCGGTCTTGGCATGGCTCTTGACGTTTTCGAAAAGAACATCGAAAACCTTGAGACTGGCAAGGCGTTTGATTTCGTTATTCCTTGCGACGAAGCTTACGGAATGCCGGATCAGGAGCGCATCGTCGCTCTCCCTCGTGGCATCTTCGAGGTCAACGGAGAATTCGATGATGAGACCATCAAGATTGATGCTGTCCTCCCAATGAGCAATGCCAATGGCGACCGCCTTCTCGGCAAAGTCGTTGACATCACTGACGAGAATGTTCTCATGGACTTCAACCATCCATTCGCTGGCAGCGACCTCCACTTCCAGGGTTTCATCGTAGAGAATCGTGAGGCATCTGCCGACGAGGTTGACAAGGCAATGAAGATCCTACGTGGCGAGTTCGGAGGCTGCGGTGGTTGCGGTGGCGGCTCTTGTGGTGGAAACTGCGGCGACGGAGGCTGTGGCTCATGCGGCGACGGTGGTTGCGGAGGCTGCAAATAATTTTTAATTTTTCACTTTTAATTTTTCACTTTACCCGTGAACACTTTCGGAAAAATATTCACCCTCACTACCTTCGGCGAAAGCCATGGCGAAGCTGTCGGCGGAGTCATCGACGGCATGCCGGCTGGCATCAATATTGACGAGCAGTTCATCCAGGCAGAGCTTAACCGCCGTCGTCCGGGACAAAGCAAGATAACCACTTCTCGAAACGAGCCGGACAAGGTAGAACTCCTCAGCGGTGTGTTTGAAGGAAAATCCACCGGCACGCCTATCGGCTTCATCGTTCGCAACACAAACCAGCATTCCTCTGACTACGACAATATGCGCGAGCTCTTCCGTCCGTCTCACGCCGACTATACTTACGCAATGAAGTATGGCGTAAGAGACCATCGCGGCGGAGGCAGAACGTCGGCACGCATCACCATCAGCCGTTGCGTTGGTGGTGCTTTGGCTAAGCTTGCCCTTAGCCAGCTCGGCATAAGCATTCAGGCTTACACTTCGCAAGTGGGCGACATAAAGGTTGAGAAGCCATACACTGAACTTAATCTTTCGCTGACAGAAACAAACGCTGTTCGCTGTCCTGACCAGGAGAAAGCCCCTTTTATGGAGCAACTTATCTCTGAGGTAAAGGCTGATGGCGACACCATCGGCGGCATAATCACTTGCGTGATAAAAGGCTGTCCCGTAGGACTCGGAGAACCGGAATTCGGAAAACTCAACGCACAGCTCGGTGCTGCAATGCTTGGCATAAATGCTGTCAAGGGCATTGAGTTTGGCGACGGTTTCGACATCGTAAACAAGCGCGGCTCACAGGTTAACGACATCTTCGTTGAAAGCCCTGTAGCCCCCGTTCCCGAAGTGTCAACTTCGGGCAATATTCCCCTCTCAGCCGACGCTCCTCTTAATACCACCTCAAACCACTCTGGCGGCATTCAGGGCGGACTCTCTAACGGCCAGGACATCACAATGCGCATAGCTTTCAAGCCTGTTGCTACGATTCTCATGGAACAGCCTACCGTTGACTCTGGCGGCAAGGCCACCGTACTGAAGGCAAAAGGTCGTCATGACCCTTGCGTACTCCCACGCGCAGTACCTATCGTTGAGGCAATGGCAGCAATGACTATCCTTGATTGTTATCTTAACAACAAGTGCGCAAAATTATAAGGTTATAATCCTATCAAATACAATATAAAATGAAAAGCAAAGTACTCAGATTTGCAAACGGCATACTTGCTACCCTAATCGCTCTCCTCGGATTCTCTTCTTGCGGAAAATCCTCAAATATCGAGTGCATCTACGGAGGTCCTGACATGATGGACAGATCTTACTCTGAGCCAGAAGAGAAGAACTCTACCGACTCTCTGAGCATCGACAGTTTAAAGAATTCTGTCAACAAGAGCGAGCAACCACAATAAAATAAAACATTAAAAATGACCAACCTATCCCTCAAAAAGCGTGCCGCACTGGAGCTCGAGCGCATCATACGCAGCAACACCAAGAAGTTGCACCCACTGCGACAACTCTTCTGGGAGTGTACGCTGCGCTGCAATCTTAAGTGCAGGCACTGCGGAAGCGACTGCAAGGTTGTGGCTGATACGCCCGACATGCCGGCAGAAGATTTCCTTCGCGTCATCGACAAGAGCATTACTCCACATGTTGATCCACGCGAGGTTCTCATAATCTTCTCTGGCGGCGAGCCGCTTATGCGCCATGATCTTGAGGACGTCGGCATGGAACTGAAGAAGCGCCAATACCCTTGGGGCATGGTCACCAACGGCATGCTGCTTACCCAGGAGCGACTCGTCCGTCTGCTCAATGCCGGACTAAGCAGCGTTGCCATCAGTCTTGACGGTCTGGAGGAAGACCACAACTGGATGCGCGGCAACGACAATTGCTACCGCAATGCCATGCGTGCCATAGAACTCATGACCACCACCAGCGGCGTGGTCTGGGACGTCGTCACCTGCGTAAATGCCCGCACCATTAAATATCTCGATAAGATAAAAGACACACTCTATGCTGCAGGCGTAAGGAAATGGCGACTCTTCACCATCTTCCCCGTCGGCAGAGCAAAGCATTATCCCGACTTTCAGCTCTCTAACCAAGACTTCCGCACACTCATGGAGTTCATCAAGAAGACGCGAAAGGAAGGACTTATCCACACCAGCTACGCCTGTGAAGGATTTCTTGGCGACTATGAGATGGAGGTGCGCGACCATTTCTATCGCTGTCATGCCGGCATAAACGTAGCCTCCGTGCTCATCGACGGCAGCATATCCGCCTGCACCAGCATACGCAGCAAGTTCTACCAAGGAAACATCTATCAGGACGACTTCTGGGACGTCTGGGAAAACAAGTTCCAGAAATACCGTTACCGCGACTGGGCTAAGAAGGGAGAATGTGCCGAATGCAAGATGTTCCGCTATTGCGAGGGCAACGGCATGCACCTGCACGACGAGAACGAAGAACTCATGTTCTGCCATCTGAAACGACTGGAAGACTAATACTTTATCTATAAACTCCATAAAAGCAATACCTCTTAATCAATCAACTATGAAATCCATTGTTATAACCCTTACCTTATTATTATTCACATTATCCCTGCAAGCACAGGATTTCCGCCTTACCAATCGCGGCTATTTCAAGGCTGGCGGCGTTGACGTCATGGCTTTTGACGACATATATCCAGAAGGTCATCAAGGCGGTGTTTCCGTGATTATGCATGGCAATCGCGTTGCGACAAACGGCGATCTCAGACTTGAAGAAACTCCTGGTCAGTGGCAGGCTGTTCCACGACAGATAAAGCGCACTGCAGAAGGAAACACCATCACTGCGACTCTCTGCTACCCAGACACTTCACGTCACATGACGGGATTCAATCCCATGATTTATCCCGACCTTCATTTCACTTATAAAGTCAATGTCAAGAGCATCGGGAATGCAATGGAGGTCACAGTAGATCTTGACAAACCTCTCCCAAAAGAATTTATTGGGAAAGTTGGCTTCAACATGGAGTTCTTTCCTGGCAGTCTGTTTGGAAAGCCGTGGATTATGGACAATCAGTATGGTGTTTTCCCACAACAGCCTAACTCTCCTATCATATCAAAGCAAGAGTCCATCATTGATAATGAATGGAAGTACCGCAACGAAGGCAAACCAGAAGCTTCCGTTGACCGCCTGAAGGGTAAAGGTTACAGTCCCATAAATGCTGACTTGATAACCGCGGAACCTTACGCTGTTGGAAAAGTCTTCACTTCTCGCCCAGATGATGAATATAATCGTCTGACCATAGAGAGTAAGACTGCCGACATGATGCTTCTTGACGGAAGAATGAATCACAACAACGGTTGGTTCGTTTTACGCAGTCTTGTTCCAGAAGGTGCTACAAAAGGCGCTATCCGTTGGATTATCCGACCAAATATAGTCCGAGATTGGCATTACACTCCTGTCGTGCAAACCTCTCAAGTGGGTTATCATGTAGATCAAGAAAAGGTTGCAGTCATTGAAACAGAGGCAGAAAGCCTTCCTGAAACTGCAGCACGTCTTTTCCGCATCACAGCAAATGGCGAGCAGAAAGTTCGCGATATAGAGCCTAAGACATGGGGAGATTTCCTTCGCTATAAATATTATCAGGTAGATTTCTCTGATATTAATGAAAGTGGACTTTATCAGGTAGAGTATGCTGGCTCACGCTCTTCTGTTTTCAAGATAGGCGAAGATACTTACGACCGTGGTGTGTGGCAACCTGTTATTGAATATTTTCTTCCCGTCCAAATGTGCCACATGAGGGTTAATGAGAAGTATCGTGTCTGGCACGATGCCTGCCATCTTGACGACGCTTTGATGGCACCTCCAGGAAACCATATCGACGGCTATGTACAAGACGAGAAGAACCTGCCATTTGCTCCTGGCACTCAAGTGCCTAACCAGAACTTCGGTGGTTGGCATGATGCGGGAGACTTCGATCTTCGCGTAGAGTCTCAGGCTGGTGAGATGTACAAACTAACCCTTATCAAAGAAGCGTTTAATCCAGAGCTTGACGTCACTTCCATAGACCATGCAAGCCATGTTGCAGAGATTCATCAGCCTGATGGCAAGGACGACATCTTACAGCAGATAGAAAACGGTGCTTTGACTGTAGTGAACGGCTATCTTTCTCTTGGTCGTCTTTATCGCGGTATTATTTGTGAAGACCTACGTCAGTATGTCCTTCTCGGCGATGCTTCATCCATGACAGACAACATCAAAGGTAATGCAGACGACCGCCGCATATACACAGAAGACAACCCAAACCGTGAACTTACCACAGCAGCAGAACTTGCCGCTGCCTCCCGTGTTCTCACAGGTTATAATGACACCCTTGCGAACCATTGCCTCAACATAGCTAAGGAGATTTATAATCGCCATTCTGATTTAAGAGCACAAGCTTCAAAGCCAAGACTTGAACCTGCTTTCCAACAGGCTGCTGCTGAACTTTACCTCACTACGAAAGACAAACAGTATCTTGACCTTATTCTCAATAATCAGGAACAAATCATCAAGTCTATTGATCACACAGGCTGGTACATGACTCGCATTGAGCAACTGTGTGCAGCAAGTAAGGACAAAAAGATGCAACGCTTCAGCAAAGCTTTCCGTGCAGCACTTCCTGCCTACAAGGAAAGACTTCAGTCACAGATAACGGAGACTCCTTACGGTGTACCATATCGTCCGCACATTTGGGGTGCTGGTTGGGACATACAAGGTTTCGGCTCAAAATATTATTACTTTGCAAAAACATATCCGGAAATCTTTGACAGCAAGCCTGTGGTCAATGCCTTGAATTTCATTCTCGGCTGTCACCCAGGAACAAATACTGCATCCTTTGCAGGAGGTGTAGGAGCAAAGTCGGCTACTGTCGGTTACGGCCTTAACCGCGCTGACTGGAGTTATATTCCAGGCGGTGTAATCTCTGGCACAGCACTCATCAGACCAGACTTCCCTGAGCTTCTCACTTTCCCTTTCCTCTGGCAGCAGACTGAATATGTTCTCGGCGGAGGATCGTCTGATTATCTGTTCCTCGTTCTTGCTGCAAAAAAGTTAGTAAAATAAAGCATATATTAACAAACTAAAGAAAACATATCAATCATGAGAAATCTTTTCCTTTCCCTATTCACTGTTGCCACCTCTCTCGTGGCGCAGGCGCAAAACCCTTATCTCCCTCTTTGGGAGCATGTCCCAGATGGTGAGCCGCGCGTTTTTGAAGACCCGGACAATCCGGGAAAATTCCGTGCTTACATCATCGGTTCACACGACGTAAAGAACACAAACTATTGCGGTCCAGACATCCGTATGTGGTCGGCACCGGTAGAAGACCTCAGCCAGTGGCGCGACGAAGGTTCTCTCTTCACACATTATGTTGACGGACAATGGGACACAATGTTTGCTCCTGACCTCGTTGAGGTTACTACCAAGAAAATTGTAAATGGTAAATCTGTAAATTGTAAATCATATTATCTCTATCCTCATTCTCGCGGCAATCGCCGTGTGCCTACTGTTGCCAAGGGCGACAGACCTAACGGTCCATTCAAGGCAATCAACCTTACTGAGGACGGACGCCAGTGTCTGCCTGGTTCAATGATCGACTTCGACCCTTCTGTCTTCATTGAGAATATCACTAACAAGAAGGACAAGGACTACGACAAGGGATTCCGCGCTTACGTCTTCTACGGTTTCCAGCACTCTACTGCTGCTGAGCTTGACCAGAACACCATGTACAGCGTGCGTCCTGGCACTGACATCCACGACTACTTCATCCCTGCTTCCTCTCGCTATGGTGAGGTTCGCGATCCTAAGGGCACTGAATATCCAGCTCTCTACAAAGGACAGAATCCTGGTGAGTTCAATTTCTTCGAGGCTTCTTCCATCCGTCAGGTTGGCAACAAGTATGTGATGGTCTTCTCTGGCTATTCTGGTCCTGACTACGGACTCGGCTCCACAAACTCTGCCCTTCGCTATGCTTACGGCGACAGCCCTCTCGGACCATGGCGCTCAGGCGGTGTGCTCGTAGATTCTCGTGGTGTCGTTCTCAGCGAAGACGGTTCTAAGCTCGTTACCACAAACTTCGCCCACAACACTCACGGTTCTCTTCAGGAGATTAATGGTCAGTGGTATGTCTTCTACCATCGTCCTCCACGCGGTTTCGGCAATGCACGTCAGTCTATGGTTGCTCCGGTGAAGATTATCTGCGACAAGAAGAAGGTTGCCGACGGCGGTAAGGTTACTATCGTTGGCTACGATCCATACACAACGAACAACGAGTGGTCAGCAAAGGCTGCTAATGGCGACCACTACACAGGTGCAGAGGTTACGTCTGAAGGTTTCCAGATCTTCGGTCTCAATCCTTACAGCTACTATTCTGCCGGCATTGCTTGCTACATCAACGACAACAACGCTATGCAGGACAACTGGGATGTCTGGAACAACTCTATGGACATTGCTGGTCTGAAGAATGGTGCCATCGTTGGCTTCAAATATTTCGGCTTCGGCGGTCTTGACAAGGACACTAAGGGCTGCAAGGCTTTCGCAGGAACTATGAAGGGCGACGGCACTAAGATCAACCTCGATGTCACTCCTGGCGCACAGGCTTGCAAGATCCACGTCATGCTTGACGGACCTTATGCCAACTCTACTTGGAACGGTAAGGAGATAGCCGTTATCGATGTTCCAGCAGCGGAAGTTCCTGGAGTTCGTGGAGGTCGTCAAAACCCTTGGACACGCGTTCAGGCTAAGCCTGTAATGCTGTCAGCAGATGTTCCTGCTGTTGAAGGACTCAGCGGAAAGCATGCCATCTATCTCGTTGTGGAAGGTCCTGAGGTAAAGGAACCTGAGCAGCCTCGTTGGGGCGGTCGCAATCAGGGTCCTCAGCGTCCTCGCGGACTTGTTGACATCCACGGTCTCGGATTCTCTAAGAACGGTACTGAATGTCAGCGTCCTGTGGTTCCTACTGTCAGTATCCTCGTTGATGGTCAGCCACTCATCATGCCTAATGCAGCCATCTTCTCTACTAACGAGAACGGCTACACTATGGTAAACCACTACCAGGTCTATGGCAAGCTCAACAGCAATTCCGTAATCACTGTCAAGACACAAGGCGGCGATGTAAAGACCACTGTCGGCAAGATCTCTGACGGTCGTGCTAAGGTTACATGCTCTTACAACGGAGTTGAGAAGGTATTCCTCATCAACTAAACCGTAATTATCTCCCAAAATGTAGGGCGAGGATTTCCGAGCCGCGTTTCAGGATTTATTCCCACAAACGGCTCGGAGATCCTCGCCCTACAAACATAAAGGTCAAAGTATTACTTCTGTTTTGGTCCGCTAACCAAAGTCATTTTCACATTGTTTCCATTAGGAATTTTCTTATCGCTCCATACATCCACACAGTTTCTCGCACGTGCTCCCATTACATCTTCCACGACGAATGTTCCGTAGCCTTCAAGTTTTACGGTTGAATGCAGGGGATATTTCTTCAGCAAATCACGGGAAACAGCAATAATTCCTTTTCGGGGAGTTGTTCCGGCAGCCGTTCTGCCTTTCAAGTTATATCGCGTCACGCGTACCAAATCTTGAGCAAAGGCATTACAGCTCCCAACGGTCAGAAGTATAAAGAATAAGAGTCGTTTCAGCATAGTTTTTTGTCATAGTTTTTAATTAATGTAGAATCAATGGCGTTTAACAAAAAAATCCCAATCACATATCACATGCGGTTGGGATTTTTCGTGATTCTGTGGAAATCTTCTATGTGATTCCGTTGGGGTTCGAACCCAAGACCCACGCCTTAGAAGGGCGTTGCTCTAATCCAACTGAGCTACGGAACCAGCAACAGCTTTCGTTGCATAAATGCGCGGAAAAGCGGTGCAAAGGTAATAATATTTTCAGAAAAAAGAGGCAAAAAGACATTTTTTTTGCTCTTTGCGCATGATATTTCTTGATTTACTTGCTTAACTCAGAAAGAAATGGTATATTTGCAGTGCATTTCGTGTACCTTTTACTATGCCAAATGCTCCTTTCGATGAAAAACAAATACAAAACAAAAACACTATAAACCTATGGACACTCAATTAGTAAAACAATGTGAGCAGGAAGCACAGAAGTGGCTTTCTCCTCTTTTCGATGCCGAGACTCAGGCTGCTGTCAAGGCTATGTTGGATAACGAAGATAAGACTGACCTTATCGATGCGTTCTATCAGAACCTTGAGTTCGGTACTGGTGGTCTCCGCGGAATCATGGGCGCTGGTACTAACCGCATGAACAAGTATATCGTCGGTATGGCTACTCAGGGCTTTGCCAACTATATCAACAAGAACTTCGCCGGTCGCGAGAACATCTCCGTAGTTGTTGGTCACGACTGCCGCAACAATTCTCGCCTCTTCGCTGAGACTGTTGCTGCCATCTTCTCTGCCAACGGCATCAAGGCTTATCTCTTCGAGAGCCTCCGCCCTACTCCAGAGATTTCTTTCGCCATCCGTCAGCTCGGTGCTCAGGCTGGTGTGAACGTAACTGCTTCTCACAACCCTAAGGAGTACAACGGCTACAAGGCTTACTGGGAGGACGGTGCTCAGGTGCTTGCTCCACACGACAAGGGCATCATCGACGAAGTGAACAAGGTGGCTATCGAGGACGTTAAGTTCGAGGCTAACCCTGTCCTCATCAAGATCATTGGTGGCGAGATGGACTACGACTACATGACTGCCGTTAAGGAAGCTATGGTTGACCAGGACGTTATCCTCCGCCAGAAAGATCTCAACATCGTATATTCTGCTATGCACGGAACAGGTCGCGTAATCGTACCTCTCTGTCTCCGTTCATGGGGCTTCCAGAACATCAACGTTGTTCCTGAGCAGATGGTTGTTGACGGCAACTTCCCAACAGTTGTTTCTCCAAACCCTGAGAATGCTGAGGC
>JAZRYU010000159.1:0-10886 GCA_045600885.1 Prevotella sp. | reverse complement strand
GAGAAGTTATTGGCGTTCTGGAAACCTACCATGTCTGCTACTTCAGCGATGGAGTGCTTCTTCTGACTGAGCAATTCTGCGGCACGCTTCAGGCGGATGTTCTTAATGAAGTCTGTAGTGGTCTGATTAGTCAGTTCCTTGAGCTTACGGTTCAGGTGCACTCGGCTGATACCAACCTCAGAAGCGAGGACTTCTACGGAGAGGTTATGATCAAAGATGTGCTGCTCTACAATCTTCATTACTCGTTTCATGAGTCGTTCGTCTGGAGTCTGCAGGTCTGTCTTAGGAATCTTACGCTCTGCGGTCTGCTTGCCTTCATATACATTCTTGAGTCGCTGGCGAGACTTGATGATATTGTCAACAGTAGTGCGGAGAAGAGTCACGTCGAAAGGCTTGGTGAGATATGCCGCAGCACCCACGTTCAGACCTTCCACGTTAGACTGCGTATCGTTGAGAGCAGTGACGAGGACGATAGGGATATGGTTAATATTGACGTTTGCCTTCATGCGCTTGGTAAGCTCTATACCACTCATTTCCGGCATGAGTACGTCAGAGATTACGAGATGAGGCGGATTCTTCAGAATCTGCTCCAGTGCCTCCTTACCATTCTTGCAGATAGAGCAGTGGTAGCGGTCTGAGAGTTCCTGCTGTATATATTTTGCAATCTCCTGGTCGTCATCGACGATAAGCACATGATAGTTAGTCTGAGCCTGTGGACGCTTTGCAGGACGGGCAGCTGGCGAAGGCGTTGGAACGTTGCCGTTGGATGCGTCAGGAGCGGTGGTTGAGACGACAGGAGAAGCGGCTGGAACAGGGGCTGAGGCGGCTGGAGTAGTGACAGGAGTTACTGAGTCTGCAGGAGAAGCGTCAGGAACAGTGGCTGAAACGGCAGGAGAAGCGGTGCTTACAGGCTGCACTGCCAGTGTTGCTGGAGGATCAAGGAAAGGAATAATTACTACGAAGCGGCAGCCTGGACCTTCCTCATTGTCCTCAACATGGATTGTGCCGCCATGCATCTGCACGAGGGCTTGCGCGAGATGGAGTCCGACACCCGTTCCACCTGTAGCCTGCAGACGAGGGTCTGGGACTGGTGAAGACGCATCAGTAGTGCTGGCAGGAGCACTGATGACGGATTCCTTGCGCACCTGATAGAATCTCTCGAAGATGCGCTTCTTGTCGCTGTCGGGGATGCCGATACCATTGTCGCTTACGTGAATCATAGCCTTATGGTCAGCCATACGATTTATTGTGACTGTGACGATGCCGTTGTCTGGAGCAAACTTCATGGCGTTGGATATGAGATTTGCGAAGATCTTGTCGAAATGCTGCAAATCGACGTTGGCATAAAGCCTGTCTATGCCGTCGTGGATGAAGGTAAACGTGATATTACGCTCTACAGCCTTTTCGACGAAAGCTTCGCAGACGCTGCCTATGATAGGAATGATGTCCTGCTGAGAGAGCGACATCTCCATCCTGCCGTTTTCGATCTTGCGTACATCCATGAGCTGATTGACGAGGGAGAGAATGCGGTTGGCATTGCGGTGCATGGTCTCGTAGCTGGCACGACGCTTTTCCTCGTTGAAGTCGTTCTTCATGAGTCGTTCGAGCGGACTGATAATGAGCGTCATCGGTGTACGTATCTCATGAGAGATGTTCGTAAACAGCTGAAGCTTAGACTCATTGATTTCCTCCATGTGGCGGTGATCCTGAAGTTCTTTCTGCGTCTTTACCCACTGCTGGAAATACTGAGTGAGTTTATATGCGGCAACGGCGAAGATAATGAGGTATATTATCCAGGCTATCCAATGGTTGAACATACTGGCGTGCACCTTAACCTTAATCTCGCAAGGAGTAGCTTCAGGGTTGTCGTGTACGCGGATGCAGATATTGTATGTGCCGGACGGCATGTTGCTGAAGGAAATGCGATTAGTTCCTGCAGGAAGCATGATAGGGGCGCCGTCATTGACGGTGTATTCGAAGATGAGTCCGTCAGGCGAATTGAGCTGCTTAGGCGCAAACTCTATGGTAAAGTTGTTATCGTCGTTACAGAGATGAAACTCCTTTGCTTCATAGACATTGGTGTCAATGATATTCCACCATCCAGACTCTGTGGTGGTGTTGATAGGATTGTTGTTTACATAGAAATCAGTGACGCGCATTTCCCAGTTGCTTTCAGGAATGCTCATCTCCTTCGTGTCAAAGTATGTTACGCCATTGCTACCGCCGAACCATACACGTCCCTTGCTGTCAGTAAAGGCAGCATTTCGAGAGAACTCATTTCCCTGAAGACCGTCAGAGGCATAGAAGTTGGCGATGTGGTTCATCGACTTATTGAACTCAGCAAGTCCGCCACTGGTAGCAGCCCATACATAGCCAAGGAGGTCGCAACGTACGGAATAGACCGTGTTGGTAGGGAGTCCCTGCGCTGTGGTAAGAGTGGTAATTTTGTTTGTCTTGACATCCAGTTTGGACAATCCGAGAGGAGTAGCAAGCCAGATATTTCCGCTGGCATCCTCTGTGATGGAATTGATGATAGTACTATTGAGGTAGCGGTTCTTTACAGTAGCCTTGCCGTTCTGGAGAGAGACAGTGTAGAGACCATCGTAAGAACCAACGTAGAGGATACCGCTCTTAGCGCGATAGACGGAGCACTGCCATGAGTTAAGATCAGGAATCTCAGAGTATTCCTCAATGGTCTTGCCTGTGTTAGTGTCAATACAATAGATATTATTTCCGAGCGTAGCTACCCATAGTTTTCCCTCGAAATCGATATGCGTAGCCATAGTAGAACTGACCACCGTCTGCGAGTTTCGGCTGAAGAGCGGATTCTTGACGTATTGTCCGCTTGAAGTGAAATAGCCGAGACCGTCAGTGTAAGAAGCTGTCCAGATGCGACCCTGCTTGTCTGCGGCAATGCCGAGGATGATCTTAGGCAGAGTAGGATTCTGAGCGTATGAGTAATGCTGTACGTTCAAGCCATCGTCAGCAATAGTGTATATTCCATCATTGTCAGTGGCTATCCACATCCTGCCAAAAGCGTCCTCCGTAATGCTTGTAACAGCCTCGCTACCAATGAAATTACGGTCGAAGGTGCGGTGTCCGATGGTGTTGAAGAGGTTTGACTTGCTCTTTATGTACATGACTCCCTTCTGATAGATACCGAGCCAGATGCCGCCATCACTATCGGTTGCCATAGCGTGGATTTTGCAGCGCTGAGAGTTGAAGAACTTATTGTCAAGCGGCTGGACATGCAGCTCGCGCGAACCTATTTTATATATATACAGTCCCATTCCGTCGGTTCCGATAGCCATCTCTCCGCTTCCGTCAAAGCCGAGTTTTATGGCGAGAAGATTCTCGGTTCCGGGAATTACTTCAAACTTATCGATGTTCTTATTGTATCTCATGACACCCATACCATGAGCACTTGCAAAAACGTTTCCACGTTCGTCAGAAGCGATGCGCATGTATGAAACACCATCTATTCCACCGAAATAATGCTTCACGGTATTGGTCTTCTTGAGATAGACATAAATTCCGTCGTGGAGATGCATGGTCCAGATGTTTCCATCCTTGTCCTCCATCATGTCCTGGATGTAATGGTGAGGTCCAGGATAGTCTATAATCTTAGCCTCAAGCTTGTCGCCGTTCTTTATGGCTTTGTAGAGATCGTTACCCGAAACCCATATCTCGCCATTGCTCAGCTGGATAATCTTGTTTACGTTACCCATAAGGAGCTTTCCCTTGCTGTCCGTGGCAAGCGGTGAGAATTGCTGCTTGTTGCGGTCAAAATACTGCAGTCCGTTATGCGTACCAATCCATAGCGTTCCGTCCTTATCTTCAAGAATGCAGCGCACAAGGTTGTGAGAAAGCGATGCGTCATCGCCCTCACGATGCTTGTATGTGACAAATTTCACACCATCGTAACAGCACAGACCATCCTCCGTTGCCACCCATATCATTCCAAGGTGATCTCGGAAAATATCGTTGATAAGAGTGTTCGGAAGATCGCTGTCAGAGGTGAAAAGATGGTATGATTGGGCATGAATTGCCAAACTGAAGAGCGATGCGAGTATGAGGGTAAAAAACTGTTTCATGCCGCAAATTTAAACTTTTTACATGATACACGCAAGAAAATCAATGTTTTTTTAACGAATAAATGTATCTTTCGTGTAAAAAGGACGTATTTATACTGATTTTCAGTCATTTATTCTTATTGGATTGATTTTTTTGAAATATAAATTGCGCCAAATCACACAGAGAATGTTTCATCTGCAAAGGTTTTAGTAACAAGAAAATTTGCGCGATTATATATAAACTCACTACCTTTGCAGCCGAAAATCAACAGACAAAAACTGCTAACGATATGAAACGCATCAGTACACTGGGTAAGACACTCGCCCTCTCATTATTGCTCCTCGGAGTTTCTGCAGCAGATGCTTCTGCACAGAAAAAGTCAGCTCCTGCAGCAACTTTCACAAATTGGACATATACAGGTGAGGACGACATCTACAATGCTAACCCTCTCAAGCAGAACGAGTTCTACTCTCCGATTCTTCAGGGTTGCTATCCAGACCCAGCCATCTGCCGCAAGGGCGATGACTACTATCTGGTGAACTCTTCATTTGCAATGTTCCCTGGAGTGCCAATCTTCCACTCAACAGACCTCGTAAACTGGGAGCAGATTGGCCACGTGCTTGACCGCACATCACAGCTCAATCCTGACGACTGCGGAATATCTGCCGGAATCTATGCGCCAGCTATACACTACAATAAGTATAACGACACATTCTACATGGTCACTACTGAGTTCTGCAAGCCTATCGGTCGCAACCTCGTAGTAAAGACTAAGGATCCACGTCAGGGATGGAGCGATCCAATAGACCTGAAGTTCGGCGGCATTGACCCTTCTATGTTCTTCGACGACAACGGCAAAGCATACATGGTTCACAACGACGAGCCTCGCGTAAACCTCTACGGTCCTAACCACCGTTGCATCAAGATTTGGGAATATGACCTTGAAAAGGACTGCATCATTCCAGGTACAGACTCAGTAATCGTCAACGGCGGTACTGATCTTGAGAAGAAGCCAGTATGGATTGAAGGTCCACACATTTATAAGAAGAACGGAAAGTATTACCTGATGTGTGCAGAAGGCGGTACAGGCGACTGGCACTCAGAGGTAATCTTCGTAGCAGATAATGTTTATGGTCCTTACGAACCATGGAACAATAATCCAATCCTCACTCAGAGACATTTCCTCAACATGCCAGGAAAGCTCGTTGACTGGGCAGGACACGCAGACCTCGTAGAGGGCAAAGATGGAAAATACTATGGAGTATTCCTCGGTATCCGTCCAAACTCAAAGGGCAATGTGAACACTGGTCGTGAGACATTCATCCTTCCTGTTGACTGGAGCGGTAAGTGGCCTGTATTTGAAAATGGTCTCGTTCCATTGCAGATTAAGCAGAAGATGCCTGCAGGAGTGGAGAACAAAACTGGCAAGAACGGTTTTATGCCAAACGGAAACTTCACTTACAGCGAAGATTTCAAGGAGGCAAAGATTGACTACAGATGGATTGCAATGCGCGGTCCGAAGGAGAACTTCGTAAAGATCGGCAAGAAAGGCGGACTCGAAATGACCGCTCTCGATGCCAAGGTTTCAGAGGTGAAACCAATCTCAGCTCTCTTCCAGCGCCAGCAGCACATCAAGTTCTCAGCTAACTCAACATTAACCTATAATATAAAGACCGCACAAAAGGCAGGTATCGTATGCTATCAGAACGAAGCTTGCAACTATGTGCTTGCCGTGCAGACTGAGGGTAAGGAACAGGTTCTCGTTCTCGAGAAGACTGTCCGCCCACAGAACGCACGAGAGTTTAAGACCGAAATCGTAGCAAAGCAGAGTCTTGGTAAGCTTACAGCTCCAATCACTCTGAAGGTATCAAGCGACGGCTTGCAATACCAGTTCGCTTACAGCGTTAACGGTGCTGAAATGCAGAACATCGGCACTCCGCTTGGCGCAGAAGTGCTTTCAACAAACTACGCAGGCGGCTTCACAGGAGCTCTCGTAGGTATGATTGTTGAGAAATAGTTTTGAAGGTTAGTTATGAAAAAGTTATATTCATCCTTAATTGTTTTCTTTGTTACCGCTGTGAAGCGTTAGCACAAGCCACAAACTACCTCGCTCTCCATGTCGGAGAGCAGGCAGTAAGTGGAAAAGGAAGGAAAGAGAAGAGTCCTCAAAGGCTAAAGGTTCTTCAGCACGTGCTTCAAAATGCACTAGCTGAAGACCTGCCAAAGAGGGATTTTTAGTAGATTCTTCATAAGGTTTATAAATAAGCTGCAGAAAGGAGCATTTCTTTAGCCAAGACGATAGCTCTCTTTCTGCAGCGCTTTTTTTGCCATATTTTTTGTTATTTCAAATATAATTATTAAATTTGCCGGCGAAAATAACTGTTTTTTAACCCTAAAACCTTAAAAAATCCATGAATATAGCACTCGAACCGCTTGATTGGACAATCCTTATCGGATATTTCGTGATATTGCTCGGCATAGGCATCTGGGCAAGCAGTAAGCGCAAGAAAGGCAGTAGTATTTTTCTTGCAGAGAAGAGTCTGAAATGGCATCACATCGGATTCTCCATGTGGGGAACGAATGTTGGTCCGTCAATGCTGATTGCTTCAGCCAGCGCAGGTTATCTCTCAGGAGTAGGATCAGGAAACTATGCCTGGTATGCCTTTATCCTGATAGCTTTGCTGACCTTTGTCTTTATCCCGAAATATTTAGGTTCAAATATCTCAACGCTACCAGAATTCATGGGAAAGCGCTTTGGAGAGAGGACAAGAAACATTCTCGCATGGTACACGATCGTTACCGTGGTAATCTCCTGGCTCGCTCTGCAGCTCTTTGCAGGCGGAAAGCTTCTTGAGCAGTTCTTCAATATCCCAATATGGCTATCAGCCTTGATACTTCTCTGTCTCTCCGCCTTTATCTCAATGCTTGGCGGACTGAAGGCACTGGCTTATACGAATGTCTATCAGATGGTACTGCTCATCGTGGTGAGTGCTACGCTTACGATAGTCGGCATAATAAAGATTGGCGGATGGGATGCCCTTTATAATGGAGTGCCAGAGGAGTTCTGGCATCTATGGCGATCAAACGACGATGCAACGTATCCCGCATTGCCACTCTTCCTCGGCTATCTTGTCAGCGGAGTGTGGTTCTGGTGTACTGACCAGAGTATGGTGCAGCCTGTTCTTGCAGCGCGCTCAATAGAAGAAGGACAGAAAGGAACAAACTTCACGGGTTGGCTGAAGATACTCGATGTGTTCCTCTATATTCTTCCGGGAATTATCTGCTACGTTATGAGCAAGCAGGGACTGATAGGCGGAGACGGTGCTCCGGAACTTGCGGATAAAGCATACATGACGCTGGTAATGAATCTCTTCCCGATAGGAATGGTGGGCTTGATATTCGCTATTCTTACGGCTGCTCTCGTGTCAACAATCGGTTCTGCGCTGAATGCTCTTTCTACGGTGTTTACCATGGATATCTATGCAAAGAATCATCCTGAAGCTCAGGGAGAGCAGATTGTAAAGACGGGACGAGTGGTTACTGTGATAGGTGGCATCATAAGCATTGCCATAACAATCGCCATCTATAACATAAAGGGCATTGACTTCTTCAATATCTTCCAGTCTGTCCTGGGCTTCATCGCCCCACCGATGGCTGCCGTATTCCTCATGGGAGTGTTCTGGAAGCGAACATCCTCTTCTGCGGCGAACTTCGCCCTTACAGGTGGCACTATATTGAGCATCGGAACGGGCATTCTGTATCTCTGGGTACTTCCTCCGTCAGAGGGCTACAACTTCTGGCCGCACTTCATGCTGCTTTCTTTCTGGCTGTGTCTGCTGATTATGGCTTGCATGGTGATTATCAGTATGATAGACAGTAAGTCGGAACGTTTGCAGATAGACTATGGAAAGGTGGAATACAAGACATCGGCAAGGGTAAAGATGCTCTGGGGATTGCTTGCCTGCGTGATGATATTCCTGTATTGGTACTTCAATTAACAAAAGCCACCAAACCCCAAGGGGAAACTGTTCATGGACTCTATATGAAGAATTGTTCCTGCAGATAGGCTGTTTTTCTGCTTTTTTCTTTGAAGAAAGAAAGAAAAGTGGTAATTTTGCAGCCCGAAAAGAAGGTTTTTATTAATATCAAACCAATAAGAACTATGAGAACGAAATCATATTACCTGCTACTGTCTTTGCTTCTGCTTCTTACAGGTTGTGCGAAATATGAACTTGATGAACAGGGAGTTACGGGCAACGGAGAGTCGCAGCTGACCATACGAATATCTCCGTTCGAGAAGAGCAACTTTGACGTAAATCCTGCTTCAAGGGCTATTGTAGGAATAGATGAAGTGTGCACGCGAATTGGTTTTGCCGTCTTTGATGCCAGCGGAAAGAAGGTGGTGAGCCTGAATCAAGACTCAAAGACAAGCGGTTTCGGCACGCTGAAAGCAAACATTGACGACGGAGTGTATGACATCGTGATAGTGGCTCACAGCACAGGAGGTAGTGCTACGATATCAAAGCCTGACTCAATCCGTTTTACTGACAATAAGGTTTCCGACACGTTTTATTACTACGAGCAGATAAATATGCAAGGATCGCTGACGAAGGATATTATGATGAAACGCTGTGCCAGCATGGTCAGACTATGCCTTACCGAGGCTATCCCTTCCAACGTGAAACAACTGAAGTTTGAGTATTCAGGCGGCAGTTCAGCACTTAACGCGAAGACAGGTTTCGGCAGAATACAGTCTCGTCAGACGGAATATCGCACTGTAGCCGACAATGCTGCAACATCAACGAAGAATCTGTTTGATATTTACACCATTCCGCACGAGGAAAACGACTTGCTGAAGATTACAATAACAGCACTTGCTTCTGACGGAAAGACTGAAATACTGAAGACTGTCCTTGATGATGTGCCTGTAACGCAAGGTATGATAACAAACTATAATGGCACAATATTCGGCGGAAGTTCCAGTAATCCAGACAATTCTTCTACACCGATAAACCTCACCCTGAAGGCTGATGACAGTTGGACGGAAAGGACTTACAGTTTTTAAGGAATCTGACAAGAATGATTCAGTATCTCGCTCTCACATTGATTGTCGCCGGCATCGTTACTCTTCTGTTCAAAAAACTGAAGCAGCCGGTGGTTCTGGGCTATATTGTCGCAGGTTTTTTAATCAGCGACAAGATGCCGTATATGCCTAACGTAGAAGACCAGAGCAACTCTGTAGAGGAATGGTCAGAGATAGGCGTTATGTTCCTTATGTTCTGCCTTGGTCTAGAATTCTCTGTCAAGAAAATCCTGAAGCAAGGATGGGCTCCGGTAAAGGCTGCACTGATAACCATAGCAGCGATGGTTACACTCGGAATATTTGTCGGCAAGTCGTTCGGCTGGAGCGACATGAACTGTCTTTTCCTCGGCGGTATGCTTGCCATGAGTTCCACGACAATCATCTATAAAGCCTTTGACGACCTTCAGCTACACCAGTATAAGTTTTCGTCCATGGTGATGAGCGTACTTATCTTGGAGGATATTTTCGGTATCGTGATGATGGTTATATTGCAGACTATTGCCGGTGGATCGATAGAGGGAGGTTCCATCATAAACAGTCTGCTCGGTATTTTGGCTTTCCTTTTAGTATCATTCGCTTCAGGACTTGTCATTATTCCTGTATTGTTCAAAAAAATACGCCATCTCGCATCAGCAGAAACGATGCTCATTGTCTCTCTCGGACTCTGCTGCACCATGGCTTTCATAAGTGCAAAATGCGGTTTCAGCACAGCCCTCGGCGCATTCCTCATTGGTTCAGTAATGTCAGAAACGTCTGAGGTTGAGAAGATTAACAAGATTGTAGAACCCGTAAAGAACCTTTTCGGTGCAATATTCTTTGTGTCAGTCGGCATGCTTGTTGATCCTGTCATACTTGATGACTATGCTCTGCCGATTATCGTTCTTGTGCTTGCCATCATATTCGGACAGGCAATCTTTGGAAGTATCGGCTATTTTATAAGTGGCGAATCTCTGAAATCAGCTATGCGTTGCGGTTTCTCTATGGCTCAGATAGGCGAATTCTCTTTTATCATTGCCACCGTAGGACTCTCGCTCGGAGTGATTTCCGACTTCCTATACCCAATCGTCGTTACAGTTTCCGTAATAACAACCTTCATTACGCCTTATATGATTCGCGCTGCTGAGCCGGCATATAGCGGATTGGAGAAACTGCTGTCGGAGCGTGTCCTTAATTGGGCTAACAATCGCTCTACGGAGAACCATCAGATGCATAGTAAATATGTTGAAGCAATTCTCAATGCGATAAAGAATCGCATAAAAGTCTTTGCCAACAGTTTCTATCTGCAGACCAAGATTAACGCAGGAAATCTGCCGCAGAACTCATTGAAACTGATGAATCGCGATATCCATATCTCTGAGTTTACTATCCCAGACGACTCCCGCTGGATGGGTCGCACGCTGATGGAAATGCAACTTGGCACTATATTCAATGTCCATGTAAGCAGCATCTTACGAGGTAGCAGACGAATAAACATACCGCTAGCAAGCGAGATTCTGTTGCCTGGCGACCGCCTTCAGGTCATCGGTGGCGACGATGATATGGCACTCTTCGCCAAAGCCATCAACGGCGCCGTCTTTGAGCGCGACGATTCAAAGCAAGAGGAAGAAATGGTGCTTAAGAAGATTGAAATATCAGAAAGCAGCATATTCTTCGAAAAGAACCTTATACAACTGAACCTTCGTGAGCGATATAAGGCTATGGTTGTAGGTCTGGAACGCGGCGAGAAGAA
>JAZRYU010000158.1:0-14881 GCA_045600885.1 Prevotella sp. | reverse complement strand
CTTCATTTCTTCATTGGTGACGATACGATATCATGGTCAAAACCGTGGTTAATCCCCATAGATACGCATCGCCCGTTCCGTACAACTCGGTCTTCAAATTGACCCTCGTTCCTCAGGTCAACACGAAGACCTCTTTAGTTTGTTGTTTTAAACTGATGCAAAGGTATGGAGTTTTGTCGATATTGGCAAATATTCCCGGAAACTTTAACAACAATTTAGAACCTTTAAAACCTATTTAAGTTTTCCTTGTAGGAATGTTAAATATGTTTAATCTGCGGTTATTCTGAGTTTAAAACATTTTTTACTTTTTAAGATGAAAACGTTGCGAGATATAAGCCGGGTTATGTTGTTTCATTCCGTCATTTATCTAAGCGTTCTACCCTCCAACGCGCCTTATGGACTTCGGGCAGGCAACCCTAACATGTCGTTGGTTTACGCGAACTTGCAGCCTCCAGATAGCACAGCCGGCGATGTTGCCATCGTCGCTGGTGAGCTCTTGCCTCACCTTCTCACCCTTACTCCCCTGAAAAGATATGCTATGAAACGATTTTATGAAGGGAAGCGGTTATTTTCTTCTGCGTCTCCTGATGTTGCCACCAGCGCTTCTTTCAAGCATAGAGTGCCTTGAGCTGCCCGGACTTTCCTCTGGACCTTTAGCGATGGACTCAAGGTCTCTCGCCAAAGATGTTCCAGCGACGGAACTCTCGCAGCGCTTTCAAAATGCAAAATTACGCATTTTTTTTTTATATTTTGGCAAATATTATCAAAACCTTTACTTTAAAAGCATTTTCTTTGTATTATATCAACTTTTTACAATACTCGTCCGACCTGCTTCTTGTTAACTCTAATATAAACTTCAAGGAAACGATGTGTAATCCGGAGATTAGCTTCAACTGACAATAGTCAATTACAGCCGACAAACAACCAAGAAAGTGGGGAGAATGGATTTTATGTCATAAAAAAAATGTAATTTTGCGCTAAATTTTGAGATTATGAAAATGAAAAATATACTGAAATCAGTTCTTTTGGGAACAACAGCATTGCTTTTTACAGCATGTAATAACAAGACTTTCACCGTTGAAGGCGAGATAGCTAACGCTCAGGATTCTGTGCTTTACTTCGAGAATGTTTCTCTTGAAGGTCCGTTGGTTGTTGATAGCTTAAAGCTGCAGCAAGACGGAAAGTTCTCATTCAAGGAAGATGCTACCGATGCTCCTGAGTTCTATCGTCTTCGCATATCAGATCAGATAATCAATATCTCCATTGACTCAACAGAAACCGTTACCGTAAAGGGTAAGTATCCTGCCATGGCAACCACTTATACTGTGGATGGTTCCGAGCAATGTAAGATCATCCAGGAACTTGCCTACAAGCAGATAGCTCTTCAGCAGCAAGCTATTGCTATTCAGAACTCTCCGGAAATTTCATATCAGAAAGGCGCAGATTCTATTCAGGTGCTCATTGATAATTATCGTGAGGAGATAAAGAATAACTATATTTACAAGCATCCAGACTATTCTTCTTCTTACTTCGCTCTTTTCCAAGCAATAGGTAGCCAGCTTGTGTTCAATCCAAGAGGAAACGAGGATAATGTTAAGGTTTTTGCTGCCGTGGCTACCAGCTGGGATCTGAAATATCCGGAATCTCTTCGTGGCCAGAATCTCCATAACATTGCCATTGAAGGCATGAAGAATGTCCGTTATGTTCAGAGCAAGAGAGCTAACACTGCGAATGCGCTTGAGCAGGCAGAAGAGTCAAGTCTTATTGACATTTCACTTCCAGACAACCGTGGTCAGGTTAAGAACCTTAAGAGTCTCAAGGGAAAGGTTGTTATCCTTGATTTCCACTTCTTCGCTTCTGAAAGTTCTACTCAGCGAATCATGCAGATGCGTGAGATCTATGACAAATACAATGCGCAGGGACTTGAAATATACCAGGTATCGCTCGATTCAGACCTTCACTTCTGGAAGACTCAAACTGATGCTCTTCCATGGATTTCTGTTAACGATCCTGACGGCGTAGAAAGTCGAAATCTTCTCCTCTACAACGTGCAGACTGTTCCTACTTTCTTCCTTATCAACAAGAACAACGAGCTTGTGAAGCGCGATTCTCAGATTAAAGACCTTGACGCAGAAATAAAATCATTGCTCTAAGCAATATCCTTTTTTATGCAGGCAACGGCGAAGACTATGTAGGCAAAGAGCAGTGGGTAGCCTAAATAGCAGAGGGTGAGTTGGCTGAAAATGATGTAGTCAAGGGCGCAAACGGCAATGAGACCAAGAGTGTAGAGTGTTGCCTCGAGTGGAGCAAGCAGTTTGAATACTTCTGATACGCAGGCTACAGCTATTATTATTATCACCCATACCAAAGTTAGGAACCACGCTATGATTCCGTGTTCTGCAAGAGGATTCAGAGTAGGGTGGTAATAGAAATGCTGCCAGGATTCGGCGTAGAAGAGCTGTATCGTTGCATAGATTGTGGCATTCGTTGCCATGAACATGCACAATACTGCAGGATAGGCTGACGCTATGTCGTTGAGATGGACTATAGGTACTTTTCTATTAGACTTCTTTCGCAGCCAATAGGTGGCAAGAATAAGAGTGATGAAGATGATGAAAACCATTAAGTGGTTGTCAGAGAAAATCTTTATGCCCTGTGAGATCGGGTCGGCAGGAACAACCTGTTCTCTCATACTCATTTCCTCTATCCATCCGAAGGTTGTTGCATCATGCATAAGTTGTACCCATGATGTGTCATTTGTAATCTGGAGAGAGTCGCTTGTGAGAATGTCAGCAATGGCAACTCGCTCATTTTCATATACATAGACGGTGTCTTGGAACGTAGAAGATTCTGACGGGAGAAAGCGCAAAAGCTGCATAGAGTCAACATCTACGATGAAGTTATAACTTTCGCCGTAGTATCTGCTCTGCGTCTTCTCTTGATGCTTGCAGCCAGTTAAAAGCAAGACAAGGAGAGTGAGGGGAATGATTATGGAATGGAGCTTTGCCAAATGTGTGATTTGGTATTTGGTTTTTAGTTTTTGGCTTTTGGCTTTAATTTGCTATTACATTCATCTGACAATGTTTGCAGTCAAACTGTAGCTTAAAGAGCCTACCGTCAGACATTCTTATTGAGAGAGGTTCCTTCCAATGAGGATGCTCGCTGGTTTCTTTTGGACAATAGCCTAGAGCGTAGCGAATGCAATGTTTGCATTGCATGAGGATTTGGTTAACTGGTTTTGAAGGCTGTTGGTACGCTGAGGCAATTTCTCGGTTTAGTGATGGAAGGTCTTTTTGTGTCAGTTGGTGCGCAGATGGCAGTGCAACTCCCTTAGCAGAATCACTCGCATTGAGGCTGCCGAGTAGCGATTGTCTTATTCTGGAAATCATGCTTGCCGGAATGAAAAGCTCGCAGCCTTCCTTCCATTCTATTGTGACATCTGTACATGCGTAAGGCGTGTTGCCGAGTTTGCAGAGATTTCGGATTATGTTTTCCTCTTGCGGTTTCTGAGCGGTTGAGAACGGCGTTTCAGAGCGGAGTTTCTGACTGAGAGTCTTTCCTCCAACGTTTATGCTGAGCAGAAGACTGTCGCAAGAAACTTCAAGTCGCATCTTCACCTCAATCTTTCTTTCGGCAGTCTTACCCTGAAGGATCTTGCTGAAAGCTTCATCGTGGTTGCGGAAGAGCATAGTGCCTTTCTTCAGGTCTTCAGGCATGTTCTGTGGAATAAGTCGGTTGCCTTCCACCTTGTTTATCCTGAATCCCTGCATGCGTTTTTTGTCGTCAATGAAGCAAAGTCCGTCGCCATTGGCAAAAGCCTCGCTTGTGGCAACAGAAAACCAGTATTTTGCCCGATCCTTTACCTTTCCAATAGGCATTCCTACGGATTTTGGCGTTATAAGATTCTCGATGCCAGGCTTACGGCCATAGAGGAAATAATCAGTGTAACCTCGGTTGAATGTGCGGCGTAGGTCTGGGCGGAAGAAATATTCCACCTTTCCCTGCGAAGCTCTTTTGAATCTGCCTTCAGATTTTTCGCATATTCGGTTAAGCTTCTGACTGTAAGCGGCTACGACATTTTTGACGTAATCCTCATCCTTCAGTCTTCCTTCAATCTTGAACGAACAGATACCAGCCTCGGCAAGTTCCTCGAGAGAGTCTATTCTGCACATATCTTTCAGCGAGAGCAGATGCTTAGCCCAAATGATAGTTTTACCCTCAGAGTCCACCAAGTCGAATGGCAGTCGGCAGAACTGAGCACACTCTCCTCGGTTAGCGCTGCGGTTGAAGCAGTATTCTGAGGCGTAGCATGCTCCGGAGTAGCTTACGCAGAGAGCACCATGAACGAAACATTCTATTTCGAGTTTAGGTAACTTCTTGTGTATGGCCTTTATCTCATCCAGTTGCATTTCCCTTGCCACGACAACTCTCTCAAACCCAAGCTTAGCCATATTCTCCACGCGTTCTGCTGTACGATTGTCCGTCTGAGTAGAAGCGTGTAGAGTGAGACCTTCCGGAGCATAGTTCAGGAGGCGGAGGTCTTGGATAAGGACAGCGTCAACATTGATGTCCTTCAACTGGCAGAGTAGTTCTGCTGCGTCGGTCAGTTCGTCGTCGTGGAGAAGAGTATTGATGGTAACGTAAACCTTTGCGCCGAACACATGGGCGTATTGGCAAAGTTCGCTGATGTCTTCTATGGTGTTTCCGGCAGCGGCACGAGCACCAAAACGTGCTGCACCTATATAAACAGCATCAGCACCGTGGCGTATAGCCTCGATGCCGCACTGTTTGTTCTTTGCCGGAGCGAGTAGTTCAAGAGTCATGAAAGTAAGTTCCGGTTGTTTTATTGCTGTTTGTTTGTCCTGTTGTTATGACGCTGATGCATTGTTTTCTGTTCTTTTCGCTCTATTTCGTATATTCGCTCAATCTGCTTAGGGCAGAGTATCTTGCGGAATTTAGCGTAGTAGCATTCGCGTATTTCCACTATTTTTTTAGCCCTTGCGAAGTCGGCTTTTATTTCCTGCTCCACCTCAGCGTCAGTTCGCTGGTCTTTCGGCTTGCGAACGCGGTTTGGGTCTGGCTTGAAGAGTTCTCCAATCTTTCTGCAATATTCCATGTAAATAGGCTTGAAGCATTTCTCCTTGTTTTCGTCAAGGTTGAGTTCGTGTGCAATATACTCGCATCTCTTCTCTAAGATTTTGTTGTAGTCAGGCCTTTCTCTTTGCTGAGCCTGCGAACTTACACAGAAAGAGAGCATCAGTAGCAATATGTAATACAGTTTTTTCATATAATGTTTTTTTGTTCGTTCGTTTTTTTAGTAGTAATATTCTCCGTAGTCGTCCATGTTCGGTACGATGTCAGCATCTGCCATGTCTATCTGCATTTCCATCTGTTCATTTGAGGCGTTGTTGCAGAAGCTTTCTACAGCTGCGTTGTATTCTTTTGCAGGATCGGCAACGGCAGGTGAGGACGTGAACGTGATGACGAGAATGACTGCAGCCACAGCAGCAGCGGACGCACTTAACCAGCGCATCATGGCGAACTTACTCTTACCCTTCTTCTCAGGGGTAAGAGCCTTTTCCATCATAGCCTCAAAGTTGATGGTTTGAGGCATTATGTAAGGAGTTCGTTTTCCTATTTCCTCAAAAATATCTTGTGCCATATTCCGTATTGTTTTGAATGAATGTGTTTTACGTTTCCTAATTGTTTTCCTTGAGTATCTGCAGGACTTTTTCCTTGGCATGATGATAGTTCATCTTAACTGCCGCCACGTTAGAGTTGAGAATGTCGGCTATTTCCTCGTAGGCGAGGTCGTCGTAATATCTCATGTTGAAGGTTAGCTGCTGCTTCCTTGGAAGTTTTTGAATGGCAGCCTGCAGCTTTATTGCTGCAGTGTCTCCGAGATCTACGAAGTCGGAGGAAGTGATTACCTTCGTTATGTCGTCAATACTCTGAGTCTGTAGCTTCCTGTTTCTAGAGTCGAGTAGGCGGAGACTCTCATTGGTGACTATCCTGTATATCCAGGAAGAAAGCTTGCTCTCCCATTTGAAAGAGTCGATGCTCTTGACTATCCTGATAAAGCTCTCCTGAAGCACGTCTTGTGCGTCTTCGTGGACGATGACCATTCGTCTTGCCTGCCAATAGATGGACTCACCAAACGCTTTGGAAAGTATTTTCAGCGCTTGCTCTTTTCGCCCGTTCAGCAGCAGTTCCCTGATCTGGGCGGAAGCTTTTTCTGGTGAATCGTATGTTGGTTTTGTCGAGTTGTCCACGTTGCTTGTATTTATTTGAACGATGATTGTGTGAAAAGTAAAAATCTGATTTTATTATCAGTTATTATGCTTCACGAATTTCTTTATAATTTCAACAGTTCCGTCTATTCCGAGAATGGAAGAGTTGATACAAAGGTCGTATGAAGCGGAGTCGCCCCATTTCTTGCCAGTGTAGTAGTTGTAGAAGTTAGCGCGGGTGTCCTCTTTTTCGCGTATATGCTTTTCTGCCTGCTCAGCAGTGAGGTCGCTTAACTGCATGATTCGTTTGATTCGGTCTTCCATAGGAGCCGTGATAAAGATATTTGTCACGTCAGCAACCTCTCGCAGAACATAGTCTGCACCTCTGCCTACGAAGAGGCAGTTGTCCTCCTTTGCAGCCTTCTGAATAGCCTCAGACTGCAAGATGAAGAGACGCTCTTGAGAGAATCCGCTGTTGAAGTTTCCGCCGAAGAATCCCATAGTTCCCGTAGGCACAGAAGTTCCGAGAATGTTTCGGAAAAATCCGTGTTTCTCATCGTTCTTCTCAAAGAATTTACGGTCGAATCCACTTTCTTGAGCAGCGATGTTGAGTATTTCCTTATCGTAGAATTTCAGTTCAAGTGCGGCTGCGAGCTTGTTTGCTATCTCGTGACCGCCGCTGCCTGTCTGGCGTCCAATAGTTATGATCATAGATGGAGAAAAGGGGGATTTTGTTGCTTAACTGTTATTTTAAGTTCTTGTTCTTATATGTAATGAATATTACGAGAGCTACGAAGGCTGAGATGATGTCACTCGCAGGAAGCGATAGCCAAACGCCGTCGAGTCCGAATATCTTTGGCAGGATAATGAGCATTGGCAGAAGGAAGATCATCTGTCGGGAAAGTGAAAGGAAGATACTCATCTTTGCCTTTCCGATGCTCTGGAAGAAATTTCCGATTACCATCTGGAAACCTACGCAGAAGAAAAGCGACATGTTTATTCTCAGAGCGTAGGCAGAGCGTGAGAGCAATTCTGCGTCACTCGTGAAAAGTCGGCAGATAGGTTCTGGGATAACCATTGCGCAGAGGAATCCGGTTGTGGTGATGGCAGAGGCAACAGCCATGGAAAGATAAAGGGCTTTCTTTACGCGATGCATCAGACCAGCGCCGTAGTTGTAGCCAACAATAGGCTGCATGCCTTGATTGATACCCATGCAAAACATTACAAAGATGAAGACCACCTTGTTTCCTATTCCGTATGCTCCAACTTCAAGGTCGCCGCCGTAGAGCGAGAGTCCCTGGTTAATGAAGATTACCACGATGCAAGCACAGACGTTGAGCGAGAAAGGAGCGATTCCGATGGAGATAATGTTTTTCACAATGTCCATGCTCGGCTTGTATGTTCCGCGCTCAAGGTGTAGGAGTTCGTTTTTGTTGGTGAATATTTTGAACTGCCAGCACATGGCGAGGAATTGCGAGATGACGGTTGCTATTGCGGCACCCTGTATTCCCGTATCAAGAATATATATGAAGAGCGGGTCTAAAAGGGTGTTCAAAACCACGGTGAATATCGTAGCATACATTGCCATCTTAGGCTTGCTTGACGCTCGAAGTAGAGCATTCATGCCGAAATAAAGATGCGTGAAAGTGTTGCCCAGAAGAATCCAAATCATGTATTCGCGAGCATAGCTGATGGTGTCAGCAGATGCTCCGAAGAAATAGAGAATAGGATCAAGGAAGAGCAGGCTAAGTGCACCGAAGACGATGCCGATGATTATATTCAGTGTAGTCGTGTTACCCAGAATCTTACGCGCTGTATTGTAGTCGTGCTGGCCCAGTTTCATTGAGAGATAGGACGATGCTCCCACGCCGATAGCCGCTCCAAAGGCAGCTGAGAGGTTCATGAAAGGGAACGTAATGGCAAGACCTGAGATGGCAAGCGGTCCCACGCATTGACCAATGAAGATGCTGTCCACTGTGTTGTACAGGGATGAGGCTGTCATTGCAATGATGGAGGGAAGGGCATATTTCCAAAGCAGGCTGCCAACGGATTTCTGTTCCAACTCTAAAGTAGTGTTGTTGTTTTGCTTCATTTCTGCTTAGTCTGCGTCAGTTTTCTGTGATGATTTCGTTTGAATATCTGAATTTTCCGTTGCAAATTTACATTTTTTTGCCAAAACGCGATAGGTTTTCTGTTTTTTTTTCCACTTTTTGCAAAAACTTTGTAACTTTGCCCCTTGAAATTTGCTTAATTGACAATGAATAATCAGAAAAAAACAGACATCTCGCTCCAGCAGAGAATGCAATTGGCAGAGGAACTTTTCATGCAAGGTTTCAACTGTTCGCAGAGTGTCGTGGCGGCATTCGCAGATGTCTATGGCTTCAGCCGTGAACAGGCTTTGAGAATGAGTGCCGGACATGGAGGAGGCATAGGAAGAATGCGACTTACCTGTGGTGCTGTCTGTGCCTTGGCTACGCTTGCCGGACTGCAATGCGGTTCCGTAACGCCAGGAGATACTGAGGGAAAATCTGCCTGCTATAAGGTTGTGCAGCAGCTTTCTGCAACATTCGAGAAAGAGCATGGCAGCATTTGTTGTGCAGAACTCCTCAAGCTGAAGAAAGGTACTCCTCTGACCTATCAGGCAAGCGAGAGGACTGCAGAATACTACAAGTCTCGTCCATGTGTCAGACAGATAATCTCTGCCACCAGAATTTTCGCTGAATATTTGGAAACAATATCTTCAAAATAAAAATATCGATTATGAAAAAAATACTTTTCTCTTTTACATTTCTTCTAGTCGCAGCCATGGCTTTTGCGCAGGAAACTGCTGACACTGTATATCATGAGATATTATTTGAGACTAACAAGGGTAAAATCCGATGTGTTCTTTACAATGATACTCCGCTCCATCGTGATGCCATGATAAAGCATGTAAGTGAAGGATTCTATGACGGAACTCTCTTTCACCGTTGCATAAAAAACTTCATGATTCAAGCTGGAGACCCGAAGAGCAAGAATGCTAAACCGGGAGAAATGCTTGGCGAAGGAACAGACGATACAATGCAGGAGATTCCTGCAGAGATAGTATTCCCGAAATATCGTCATAAGCGTGGTGCACTGGCTGCTGCTCGCGAAGGAGATGCAAAGAATCCTGAGTACAAGTCAAGTCCTTGTCAGTTTTATTTCGTTTGGGGAAAGAGGCAGTCTGACGATGAAATGTTCGACGTCTATTATCGCAACGAAAAAGTCTTCGGCAAGATGGCAGAGGCTGAGTGGGAGAAACTTAGCATGTATTATCTGCGTAATCCTGGAACTCCTTGGTTAGATGGAACTTACACTGTTTTTGGGGAAATCGTTGAAGGCTTGGAAATCGTAGGTCAGATCCTTGAAATTCCAACTGATAAGAACGATCGTCCGACGGAAGATGTTGTAATAATAAAGGCAACCGTAGTGAAGTGATTATGAGGAAGATACTATTTGTTTGCTTGGGAAACATCTGCCGCTCACCGATGGCAGAGGAAGTATTTCGCCAGTATGTTATAAATAAAGGAGAAGAAGCGCTGTGGGAGATTGATTCCGCAGGCATTGGATCTTGGCATGTCGGTCAGCTTCCTGACCGTCGTATGCGAAAAGCTGCTGCGTCTCATGGCTATGATCTTCAGATGAGAGCAAGGCAGGTATGCACGGAAGACTTTGCCTATTTCGATTATGTCGTGGCAATGGATGAAGAGAATGTCAGAGATCTTCGGAGAGTTGCAGCCGATAAGACTTATGCAGACAAGATTCTCCGAATGAGTTCTTTCCTGAAGAGTCATCCCGGTCAGCAGACAATTCCTGACCCTTACTATGGCTCTGAACGTGACTTTCATTTCGTCATTGAACTGCTTGAAGATGCAGTAGAAGGACTCTATCAAGCCGTTAATGTCGGCTGATTTGTCTAATAGACCTTACAAAATAGTGGCAAAGACATGGGTAAAAGACACATATAATATGATTATTATGTCTGTTTTTCCCCTTTTTTAGACAAAATGTGTAACTTTGCGGCTGAAAAAGAAAAACCAAAAACATAAAACTAAAATAAAAAATGGTAAAAAGTGCACTTCAGCAGGCCCGTGCGGCTTATGCTCCAAAACTGCCAACTGCCCTTCAAGGTCCTGTAAAGGCTGTTGAGGGTGAGGCTACTCAGTCAGTAGGTAATCAGGAAGAAATCAAGGCTCTCTTCCCTAACACTTATGGTATGCCAGTTATCACATTCGAAGCTGGCGAGAAGGTTGAACTTCCTGCTTTCAACGTAGGTATCATCCTTTCTGGTGGTCAGGCTCCTGGTGGTCACAACGTAATCTCAGGTCTCTTTGATGGTGTTAAGTCTCTCAACCCAGAGAACAAGCTTTACGGTTTCATCCTTGGTCCTGGCGGTCTCGTTGACCACAACTACATGGAGATTACTCCTGAACTCATGGACGAGTATCGTAACACTGGTGGTTTCGACATCATCGGTTCTGGTCGTACTAAGCTTGAGAAGGAAGAGCAGTTTGAGAAGGGTATTGAAATCCTCCGCGAGCTCGGCATCAAGGCTCTCGTAATCATCGGTGGTGACGACTCTAACACTAACGCTTGTGTTCTCGCTGAGTACTATGCAGCAAAGAAGTACGGCGTTCAGGTTATCGGTTGTCCTAAGACTATCGACGGTGACCTCAAGAACGAGCAGATTGAGACTTCATTCGGTTTTGACACAGCTTGTAAGACTTACTCTGAGCTTATCGGTAACATCCAGCGTGACTGTAACTCAGCTCGCAAGTACTGGCACTTCATCAAGCTCATGGGTCGTTCAGCATCTCACATCGCTCTCGAGTGTGCTCTCCAGTGTCAGCCTAACATCTGCCTCGTTTCTGAGGAAGTAGAGGCTAAGGCAATGTCACTTGACGACGTAGTAACTTACATCGCTGAGGCTGTTGCAGCTCGTGCTGCTGAAGGCAACAACTTCGGTACAGTTCTTATCCCAGAAGGTATCATCGAATTCATCCCTGCTATCAAGAAACTCATCGCTGAACTCAACGAAGTTCTCGTTGACCCTGCAACAGGCGAAATGCGTGAGTTCCCTTCTAAGGACGAGCAGGTTGCATACGTAAAGAGCCACATCGCTGCTGAGAACCTCGCTGTTCTTGAGTCACTTCCAAAGGATGTAGAGCGTCAGCTCTGCCTTGACCGCGACCCACACGGTAACGTTCAGGTATCTCTCATCGAGACTGAGAAGCTTCTCTCTGCAATGGTTGCTACTAAGCTTGAGGCTTGGAAGGCTGAAGGCAAGTATGTTGGCAAGTTCGGCACTCAGCACCACTTCTTCGGTTACGAAGGTCGTTGCGCTGCTCCTTCTAACTACGACGCAGACTATTGCTACTCACTCGGCTACAACGCTTCTCGCCTCATTGCTAACGGCAAGACTGGTTATATGTCAGTAATCAAGAACACAACAGCTCCTGCAGCAGAATGGATTGCTGGTGGTGTGCCTATCACAATGATGATGAACATTGAGCGTCGTAACGGTCAGAACAAGCCAGTTATCCGTAAGGCTCTCGTTGAACTCGATGGTGCTCCATTCAAGTTCTTCGCTGCTCACCGTGAGGAATGGGCTAAGCAGACTGCTTACGT
This sequence comes from Prevotella sp., assembly GCA_045600885.1. Lineage (GTDB taxonomy): Bacteria > Bacteroidota > Bacteroidia > Bacteroidales > Bacteroidaceae > Prevotella. The sequence continues at coordinate 3,002 of JAZRYU010000158.1, read as the reverse complement.
TTATCCAGGTCCTATCCAATACTGGGGACCATCAGAGGTTTGCGACCAGTGTACTAAGACTCTCGCTCTCGAACAGGCATAATCCACTATCTCTTAATGTATATTTGGGAGGTGCGCTGGATAAGCGCACCTCCCTTCTCTCTCTCTCCAATGTCCCACAAAAAGAAACATAGACACCACCCGAGAGCTCATTCTTGGCTTGGGGTGAAGTCCGGTATAATCATAGCGGTAGTTGTTGCCCTCTATGTATGGGCTTTCTATGCTTTCTTTGTCAGTCCTACGGGTTTTCGCTGGCGAGCTATCTTTGGCGATCCTAAATATCCGAATGGCTATGAGATAAGGGGCATTGATATCAGTCGTTATCAAGGTGAAATAAACTGGAGTAAGCTGCAGTTTGCAAGGATTGACAACTGTCCTTTGCGCTTTATCCTGATAAAAGCTACTGAAGGCTCCTCAAGACTTGACCCGTGCTTCAAGTCAAATTTCCTTAACGCAAGAGAATATGGCTTTAAGCGAGGTGCTTATCATTTCTGGTCAAGCAAATCGTCACCAAAGTCGCAAGCTCGTTTTTTTATAGATAATGTCGGTCTGCAGAAAGGCGATCTCCCTCCTGTGCTTGATATTGAGAAATACTCAGGCAATAAGTCGGTGGAAGATTTCCAGCGCGACTTGCTTACATGGCTTCATGAAGTGGAAAATGAATATCACTGCAAGCCTATTATCTACACTTACTATAAGTTCAAAGAACAGTATTTGAATACGCCGGTCTTTGATCAATATCCATTATGGATTGCTCATTACTATACCGAAGAGATACAGTATAAAGGCGAATGGAAGTTCTGGCAACATACTGACGCAGGTCGTTTGCCAGGCATAAAAGGTTATGTTGATTTCAATGTTTATAACGGAAGCTTCTACGATCTTGAGAGATTATGCATAAAGTAGTGTTTTGAATATTGTGTATATATATTCTGAATATTATGCATAAATAAAGTTGTTCTTATTCTGATGAATGTAGCTTACCGGAGATATGGATTGTAAGAAATCTCGTATTGCATTGTTGATGCCGGACCGTGACCTGGATAGATCTTTGTTTCTGGCGACAATGTGTTTGCAAGGAGATGAATAGAAGAGAGAAGTGTTTCGTAATCGCCGCCCTCAAGGTCTGTTCTGCCGATGCTCATCTGGAAGAGTGTGTCGCCCGTGAAAGCTATCTGCTCTGCCTTGTTGTAGAACACCACTCCGCCGCGAGAATGTCCCGGTGTGTAGATTACCTCCAGTGTCTGTGTGCCGTAGTTTATGCTCTCTCCTGTGGTAAGGAGTTTGCCGATAGGACCTGACGGTATGCTGAGCTTTGTCCTGAAGAAACGCTCTATCTGGCCATCAAGATTACGCAGCATATCAGCATCCTCGAAATGCACTTCCGCCGAAAGGCCGAAGGCTTCATGCATGGCAGCATTGCCGAAGATGTGGTCGAAATGTCCGTGAGTGCAAAGCAGATGAACTGGCTTCAGTCCGTTTGCCTTGATATAGTTCACGATGGCATCACGCTCATCTTCATACAGAGCGCCACAATCTATTATGACACATTCTTTCGTTGTGTCATCAGAGAGAACATAGCAGTTCTCATCAACCATGTTACAGTGGAAAACCTTGAGCATAATAGGGGGAAACTTTACACAGGACAATAGATTAGGTATTTCTCCTTAAACCACTCTTCTTCAGGGAAGAATGAGGTGAGTTCTGTCTTCTCAACGATGTTGCGGAAAGGCTTGAGTTCCTCGTCGAGATTACCGCCTTTGAGCACGATGACACCGTTAGGGTAGGCGTTTTTCTGTTCCTTCTTGTCAATGTTCTTGCGAACAATCTTCATGAGGTCGGGCATTGGCATGACGGCACGAGAAACGACAAACTCATATTTGCCCTTCTCTTCTTCGCCACGACGCTGAACAGCAGTAACATTCTTCAATCCGCAGGCAGTGATAACCTCGTTGCAGACGCGAATCTTCTTGCCAGTGCCATCGATGAGCGTGAACTGACACTCAGGGAACATGATAGCCAAAGGAATGCCTGGGAAACCGCCACCTGTGCCGAAGTCAAGAATCTTCGTGCCCGGACGGAAGTTGATAGCTTTCGCAATGGCAAGCGAATGTAGTACGTGGTGGAGGTAAAGATTGTCAATGTCCTTGCGGGAAATGACGTTTATCTTTGCGTTCCAGTCGCGATAGAGAGTATCAAGCTGAGCGAATTGCTCGCGCTGCTTGTCAGAGAGATTAATAAAGTACTTGTTGATCATTATTTGGGTTTATTGTAGGGCGTGGATTTCCGAGCCGTAACCGAATATAAGTGAATTGTGATGGTTGGAGGCTGAGAAATCTTCGCCCTACATTGTGATGATTGGCGGCTCAGAAATCTTCGCCCTACATTGTGTTGTGAACTAGAATACTGCTGCCATCTGCTCTGCAACCTTCTTTGCAGCCTCGCCTGCCTTCTCAGCGAAGTCTTCGCCGTTGGAAGCGTAGATGATGCCGCGAGAAGAGTTTACGAGCAAGCCGCAATCTTCAATCCAACCGTACTTGCAAACTTCCTCGAGTGAACCGCCCTGAGCACCAACACCAGGAACGAGGAGGAATGAGTTTGGAGCAACGGCACGAATGTCCTTGAACATCTCGCCGCGAGTAGCACCGACAACATACATCATGTTCTCGTCATTTCCCCACTCCAGTGAGCGCTTGATAACCTTCTCAAAGAGACGCTCGCCGTCCTTGTCTTCTGTGAGCTGGAAGTCGAAAGAGCCTTTGTTTGAAGTGAGAGCGAGAAGGATTACCCAGTGACCTTCGCTGATGAATGGAGTTACTGAATCTTCGCCCATATAAGGTGCGATAGTGAGGGCGTCAACATTATACTCCTCGAAGAATGTCTTTGCATACATCTTTGAAGTGTTGCCGATGTCACCACGCTTTGCGTCAGCGATGATGAAGTGGTTTGGATAGTTCTCCTGA